>CAYSGX010000011.1:0-20842 GCA_964430605.1 uncultured Chitinophagaceae bacterium | reverse complement strand
AACCAGCTTTCAAGCGGTAATGAATACATCAGGTAGCCGCACACTACTATGCCCGCTATGGGAACAAAGGGCACTAAAGGCGTGCGGAAAACTCTTGGCGCATCGGGCATTCTTTTGCGCATCACTAATACACCTATACATACTAATGAAAACGCCAGCAATGTTCCGATGCTCACCATGTGCCCCAAATCGCTCACGGGAACAAAGCCTGCGAAAAGGCTTACAAAAACCATGAAGAACAAATTGGTTTTCCACGGGGTGCGGAATTTAGGATGAATGTCGCCAAAGAAACGCGGCAGCAAGCCGTCTCTGCTCATGGAATAAAACACGCGGCTTTGTCCCATCAGCATTACCAATATTACGGAGGTGTAACCCGCTAAAATGGCAACGATAAGTCCTGTTTGCAGAAAGCTGTATGGCGTGGCGGCAAAGGCTGTGGCTGCGGGCTTGGCATCGTTTTCAAACACCGAATAATGTACCAAACCTGTCATTACATGCGAGAACAAAATATACAGTATGGTACAAATAAGCAATGAACCTAAAATGCCAATAGGCATTCCACGCTGTGGGTTTTTGGCTTCCTGCGCGGCAGTAGAAACCGCATCGAAACCTATAAAGGCAAAAAACACCACTGCTGCGCCTGCGGCAATTCCCGAAATGCCGAATCTTCCGTAAATGCCTTCATTTTCGGGAATATAAGGCGTGTGAAATTCAGGGTTGATATAGCTCCACCCCAAAGTGATAAACAGGATAACAACGGCTACTTTCAGCACTACCAAAAAATTGTTTATGGTGGCAGATTCTTTTGTGCCTTTCACCAACAGCAACGACAGCAACGACACAATAATAATAGCAGGCAGATTGATAATGCCACCTTCTATCACCGTTCCATCGCCAAGTTTTAGGGTTTCAAAAGGCGAGCATATCAGTTGAGGCGGTAAATAGATACCGAACTTGTTCAGCAATTCCAAAAAATATCTTGACCAACTTACGCCTACGGTTGCCGCGCCCAACGCATATTCCAACACCAAATCCCAACCGATTATCCATGCCATAAATTCGCCCATAGTGGCATAAGAATAGGTGTATGCACTGCCCGATACGGGTATCATGGAGGCAAATTCGGCATAACACAAACCTGCAAAAGCGCAGCCCACAGCCGCCAATACAAACGACAGCGTAACGGCAGGTCCCGCATTTTCGGCTGCGGCAATGCCTGTGAGCGAAAACAAGCCCGCGCCTATGATTGCGCCTATTCCCAACGCCACCAACGAAAGCGGTGAGAGGGTTCTTTTCAATCCTTTTTCTGAATCTGCTGCTTCGTTTAACAGCGTTGCCAACGGTTTAACTCTTCCGAACATAGTTTTAGATTATATGTTTACTTAGCCCAAATATAGTTTTAAAATCGAGAAATGCTTTTTTAGAAGGAAAAAAGGAAGGCAATCTTTCAAAGGTTGCCTTATTTATGTTCCAAACCGAAGCAGACACTTTATTATATTTTTGGTCTTAGCGGATGCTAAAACCAGAGGAGCTTACGCATTTACTGATATTACAAAGCCGAATTGCAAATTCCGAACAGTGGGTTATGTTTTATGAAGTCAAATAGTCAGCAATTGCTTTACTTATTTGAGATCCTATACTATCTTCAATCCATTGCCACTGCCCATTAGGATTGCATTCAAAAAAAATAACTTCTTGTTGGGGCGTAACAGCAAAGTCAAAACACGCAAATTCAAGATTGAAATAATTCATATAATTTAGAATCCTTTCCTCAATTGCAGAGCAATCATAAAATTCATGCTTTAAGCCTTTTATATTAAAACGCATATCTTCTTTTGTTTTTTCGTCTAACTGACTATGAATTTTACAACCAAAAATTTTGTCTTTAACACAGGTAACCCTTATTTCAAAATCTTTTTCGATATACTCTTGAAACATTGTCGGCATGTACTGAATCTTATCAGCATGTAGCATTAGCTCTTCCTTATCAATCTTCCTTGTATAAATTCCATACTGAATTATTTTATCATCTTGCATTGATGAAACTGATAATGCTCCAATAGATTTTATTGCCAATTCCCAATTAAGACTTTCAGCAAATTGAAAGACTTCCGTTTGATTATTTGAGATAATAGTTTCAGGTATTTTAAACCCAACGTTTTTTGCAATAGACAATTGCAACATTTTTCGATGGGGAAGTTTTGATTTAAGAGGGTGATTTATCCATTTTACTTTATGAAGAATTGCATAAAGTCCCTGTAAAACTTCATTGAACTCGCTTGCAAGATATTCTTTACTTTCTTCATTAACTTCAAAATGCGAAATATCAAATGGTTCAGGCTTTCTATACCAAACCGATTTTATATCACTAATTTTAAATTTAATCTGGCTGTCTTTAATAAATAAAAAACCTTCTTTATCTTCAGGATTAAAAGATAAATCAACATTTCTTGGAAAATCTTCTGTATTCATCCTTACCCAAGAAATTCCTTTTTTCTCAAAATGAGAAGCCACAAGATTAATATGGCTGTCATGTTTACTTGAAATTACGAGAACCATCAATCATCTTTTTTCGTATCAGATTTAGAAGTCAACCAACCTACACTTTCGTCACAGCGACAAGTAGAATGTCTTGCATCAAAAGAACTTAATTGCTTTACTGGATTATATTCAATTCCTATAATTGAATCAATACTTTGTTCAACTTCTTCAATTAGGATTTCAAAAGGTAAAGCAGCAATAAAAGGAATTACTGCATTTGTCTGTGTGATTTTTTTTGTAATTACCATTGTTGTTTGTTTTTAAAATTAAATAAAAATATAATCAAGAGTGAAATTGAATCTAATAGTTTCAAATTCTTTATTATTTTATTCCTATTCTTTTATATCTTTTGACAATCGCTTTTGCGTGTTTTATTGTTATCATAGTGCAAATATAAGAATAGTTATCAAATATGATAACCTAAAAATTTTATTATAAAGGATACTTGTAGTGTTAATGGTACACTACACGTCAGAAAAAGTATTGCTCAAAAAACTCGGAAAACGAATAAAACTGTTGAGAATAGAACATAAGTTATCTCAACAGGAGCTTGCCTCTGTCTGTAATTTTGAGAAAGCGAATATGTCGAGAATTGAAGCAGGCAATACCAATCCTACCTTTCTTACTTTGCACAAAATTGCAAAAGCGTTATCTGTTTCAGTTTCAGAATTGACCGATATATAATCACCCAAACTGGTAGCATCTGCTACAACCAAGTATAGCACAAAACTTTTTGAAGTTACCCTTCATCTTCTCCTACCCCAATCTCCCTAAAAGCGCTCTTCACAAAATTGCACCATTTGCAATCAGGTTCGTTGCAGCCTTTGGTAAATTGCAGATTCATAATTTGGTTATAGACACCTGTAATCTGCTTTTTTACTATTTCAACATCGTGCGATGTAATAATGACTTTCTCTTTATGATAAGTCTGCGTTTTGCGGTCAGGCTCTACAAAGTCAAATTCGGTAGAAACCACGTTCCAGTCGCGTTTGATTTCGTTGTCGAGCAGTATTTTGTAAAACACCGCCTGCCTCCAGTAGTCGCCACCATACAGTTCTTCAAATTTTAATTGCTCTTTTTCTTCGGCATTAATGCCTAAAGGCAGGTTGAATTTCTTTTTGGTATTCGGGTTGCTGAATTGCCCTGTTTTGTAATCTACCACATTCACATTGCTGCCTGTAAATTCCAGCTTGTCAATAATCCCTTTTATCGGCACACCGTTCATAGCAGCATTTACGGTGATTTCCGTTTTCACAATTTTATTCCATGTGTCGAGATAATATTCCAAATACTTGGGTAATATCTGCAAGCCATATTCCATGCGCCTGTCAAAATCCTGCTGCGTGTTAAAAGCATCTTTGTGGCGCAGCAATTCATATTTAAAATCATTGAGCAGCACGGCTGTTTCAGGAAACTGCTCTTTGCCTGCTTCCTGCATTTTTTTGAAAAACTTGTTGAGCGCATTGTGCACGGCAGTACCAAACACCATCGCCTCATTTTTTGCCTGCGGAATTTTCAGCATTTTGCTGTAATAAAAACTCACAGGACATTTCAGGTATAGCGAAAGGTCGGTTACGCTCAACGCATAATTTTCTAAAATTTTTTGCAGAAAACTTTCTTCCACTAATTGCACATCGGGCAGCGCTTCTTCCTGCATCACCATAAAATTATAAGCCATCATGTCGGCATCGTCCATACTTTTTCTTTGAATGGGCAAGTGCGGCAATTCAGCAAGCTCTGCCACAAAGCGGCTGTATTCCATATCCTTACCATCGCCATTGGTTTCGGCAAAGCTGATTTGTAAATGTTTTTTAGCGCGGGTCATGGCTACATAAAACAACCTGCGCGACTCTTCCGATTCATCTACCGTATCGTTTGAAGCCGTAAGATTATCGGGCAAAGAAAAAGTGCCGCTTCTGGCGGGTTTGTCCCACGAATTTTTATCGCAGCCAATCAAAAACACATGCTCAAATTCCAAGCCTTTGGAAGAATGTGCCGTTACAAAATTCACGCCTTTTTCAGCTACCGAAGTAGTTTCAATCGTAATGGCTATATCGTATTTGTCTAATTGTTTCAGCGTGTCCATTAAGCCTGAAATATCGAGCGAAGTGTTGCGTTGTGTTTCCGACTTTACGAAACTGTAAAACGTGTGCAACTCTTCCAGCATTTGTATTTTTTCGGGCGAGTGCATAATGTAATTCAGAATACCGCCACGAGTAATAATTTTTTCAATAAGCAGTTGCAGCGAAATATTGTGTCGCTCTTTAATCCAGTATTCAATATCATCGCTCAGTTTTTTCAGCGCAAAATATTTATCGTTGTTTTCATTGCTGAATAAATCGGGCTTTATTTTTTGTGCAACCTTATGAATTTCTCTGCGCCAGTACAACGGATTTTTATAAGTGCTGTTTTGCCTTATTTCTATCGCCATTTCAGCAATCAGCAAAGAATCTATATTGAACCACGCATAGTGCAAAATCTGAAACAGCAATGCTTCGCCTTTATCGCTGCAAGCCGTTTTCGATTCTATATCTATGTATTGCAGCAGCGTAAGCATATTCTGAATAAAACGGCTTTTCAAAATATCCAATCGCTTTTTAGTGTTTACAGCAATGTTCTTAAAGCGCAACAATTTTCCTAATGCTTCGCTTTGGCGGTGGTTGCGATAAATTACGGCTATTTCGTGCAACGGCACACCCTCTTTCTGCAACTGCTCTATGGCTTGAGCAACAGCCGAAGCTTCTTGTGCAGGGTTAGGATACGCTACTATTTCAGGCTGAATATCTATGGCGGCATATTTAGCATTGGCGGCTTTCAAATCTTTACTCAAGCCTTGAATTTTATTAATTAACCGCTCAAAGTTTTTTTCGATGAGATGTTTGGAAGCATCTAAAATATGTTGTGTGGAACGGTAGTTTTCAGTCATCACAATGGTGGCGATATGGTCTTTGTAATCATACCAGAAGTCCATGATGTTTTGCACGTTCGCGCCCTGAAAACGGTAAATAGACTGGTCGTCATCGCCCACTACCAGCACGTTGGGTTTGCCCTCATTAAAATCGTTGGTGATTAAACTTTTCAGAATGGCGTTTTGCGAGCCGTTGGTATCTTGAAATTCATCTACCAGAAAATATTGGTAACGTTCCTGATAGCGCAGCAGCATATAAGGGTGTTCTTCAAATGCTTTCAGCACCCATAAAATCATATCGTCATAATCATATCGTTTTTGCTCGCGCATCATAGCTTCATAAGCGGTAAATTCCGATGCGGCAGCTTTCAGTTCGTTCATCTTTTTTATTTCCGAATCTATCTTATCCTGTTTCAAATCGCCTGCTTTAATACCTTTAGTTGCATTAGCTCGCTTGTATTTGAACTCGTCTTTTTCAGGCAATTCGGAAATGTATTTGTCTGCTTCCTGATGTATTTTTTCTACTGTCCAGTTTTCGGTTTTCATTAACTGAAACAGTTTTTGAAGACGATAAGAATCGTAATATATTTCGCCTGTCCAGCGTTTCAGCAAATGGTCTTTGTCAAAACCATCAATCAGCTTTTCTAACAGTTGTTTTTGCTCTAATTCAGAAACAGGCTGTAAATCTTTTATGCCGAAATGGTCTAAATTTTCCTGAATTACCTGATTGCAAAAAGCGTGAAAAGTGAAAATGCCTACCTTGTAAGCGTCAGGCCCGATAAACTGCAACAGGCGTTTGCGCATTGCCACTGTGCCTGCATCGGTATAGGTGAGGCACAAAATATTTTCGGGACGGGCATCGGTTTTCAGCAAAATATTGCCGATGCGGGCAGCTAAAATCTGTGTTTTGCCTGTGCCCGGTCCTGCAATTACTAGCACAGGTCCGTCAATGGTTTCAACGGCTTGCTTTTGCGCTTCGTTTAAATCGTTTATTGCGGAAAGAAATTTTTGAGTGATGTTGGATTTCATGGGAAAATTGTTTAACCAAACCCGCAAGGTTTTTAAAACCTTGCGGGTTTGTAACTAATGCAATAAAGTTAATGATTGCAGTTGGATTGTGTTGCTGTTGTGCTTTGCTGAATACCCTTAATTTATCCGTCAACTAAAGCAGACGACAAGAATAGCGACAGTTACAAAGCCCCGCTCAAATCAATCTCAGTATTATCACCAATATTCAGGCTTTGGGTAGCAGCTTTCACCATAGCATCGCTGCCTATGATAGAGTTTTGCAATATCACTTGGTCTAAGCGCGTGAAGTTTCCGATGATAGAATTTTTCAGAATAGAATAATGTATATCTGCGCTTTCGCCAATGGTTACATTAGGACCAATAATCGAATTGCTGATTTTTGTTCCTGCGGCAATGTTCACAGGATGAATAATAATGGTGTTTTCATATTCAGGCAGATTCTTTGAAGCAATGCCGGGCTTTTTCAGCATCATCGCATTGGTTTCAAGCAGCACTTCGCGCTTGCCCAAATCGTACCAGTTGTTGGCGCGAAAGGCAGTGAACTTAGTACCCTGTTCAATCATTTTCTGCAAGGCATCAGTCAGGTGAATTTCTTCACCGTTGGTTTTTTCTTCCATCAGGCGGTCTAAAGCTTCGAACAGTTGCTTCGATTCCTTGATTCTGTAAAAGCCAATCAACGCCATGTTCGATTTCGGAAACAATGGCTTCTCAACTACCTTATCTATAAATCCGTTTCCGTCAAATTCTGCCACACCAAAATTGCGGGGGTCGTCAACTTTTTTAACTGCTAAAGTTGAATACTCGCTTTGCAACGCTTGTTTAAAATCAGCATCAATAATAGTGTCGCCTAAAAGAATAATAATTTCTTCGTTGTTTTTGATGTGTTCCGAAGCTGTCCATATAGCATGACCCAAACCTTCTCGGTGCGATTGCAAAGCAAAACTCGCTTTCAACTTCGGGTGTTTCGTTTTTACATAATCTTCAATCTTATCGCCCAGATAACCGATAATGAAAACAAACTCGTCAACACCCAGTTCCTGCAACTGCTCAATCAGAAATCCAAGCAACGGCTTTCCCGCTACGGGAATCAATGCTTTGGGTTGTGTGTAAGTAAGCGGTCTTAATCGGGTTCCTGCGCCTGCAACGGGAATTATGGCTTTCATTGGTTGAAAAATTGAAACGCTAATTTAGTGAATTGTATATTGGCAAAATATTTTGCAGTTGTAAACGATTGTTATGTTTTAGAGAAATAAGCACTCTATAATATTCCCTATTTTTGAACCCGAAAAAATATTTCAATGAAAAGAGACGAACAGCTATTCAGCATTATTCAAAAAGAATTGCAAAGACAAACGGAAGGTATAGAACTGATTGCTTCTGAAAACTACGTGAGCAGTCAGGTGCTGGAAGCAGCGGGCAGTGTGCTTACTAATAAATATGCCGAAGGTTATCCGGGCAAAAGATATTATGGCGGTTGCGAGTTTGTTGACCAAAGCGAGCAGTTAGCCATTGACAGAGCCAAACAATTATTTGGCGCAGCGTATGCCAATGTGCAGCCACATTCGGGCGCACAGGCGAATGCCGCGGTGATGCTGGCAATATTAAAACCGGGCGATGAAATTTTAGGTTTCGACTTATCGCATGGCGGACATTTAACACATGGTTCGCCTGTGAATTTTTCGGGCAAATTATATCAGGCAAGTTTTTATGGCGTGGAAGAAGAAAGCGGCTTAATTGATATGAATAAAGTTGCCGCTACTGCCGAAAAAGAAAAGCCGAAGCTGATTATCTGTGGTGCATCTGCTTATTCAAGAGATTGGGATTATAAACGTTTCAGAGAAATTGCTGATGCTGTTGGCGCATTGCTGTTGGCAGATATTTCACACCCTTCGGGATTAATTGCCACAGGCTTGCTGAATAATCCGCTACCTCATTGCCATTTTGTTACCACTACCACACATAAAACATTGCGAGGGCCTCGCGGGGGCTTGATTTTAATGGGACAGGATTTTGACAATCCGTTTGGCGTTACTGACCCGAAAGGCAATATTCGCCCTATGAGTGCGCTGATTGATTTAGCTGTTTTTCCCGGTACACAAGGCGGCCCCTTAGAGCATATAATAGCTGCCAAAGCCGTTGCTTTTGGTGAAGATTTAGATGATGATTATAAAACGTATTGTCAACAGGTGCGGACAAATGCCGCAGCAATGGCAAACGAGTTGGTGAAGCGCGGGTATAAAATTATTTCTAACGGAACAGACAATCATTTAATGCTGATTGATTTGAGAAATAAAAATATTTCGGGCAAAAAAGCGGAAGCATTATTGGGGCGAGCGCATATTACCATCAATAAAAACATGGTTCCGTTCGATGATAAATCGCCTTTCATTACTTCGGGTATCAGAATTGGTTCGGCAGCCATTACTACCAGAGGTATGAAAGAAGCCGATGCGGTGAAAATTATTGACTGGATTGACGCTTTGATTACTTCGCCTGAAAATGAAAATCAAATAGCCGAAATTAAAAATCAGGTACACGAATTTGCATCAAAGTTTCCGTTGTTTGCATGGTAAGAAGCCTCACCCAACCCTCTCCAAAGGAGAGGGCTAAAAGTATTGTGCATTGAATAAGAAACAAATCATACTTTATTCAGAAAAATTCACCCCCCTTGCCCCCCTCAAGGGGGGACTTTGGCTTTCCCAGTTCATCAATGCTGCTGCACCTAAAGTTTTGTTTTTGCTTACTATGGTCTATGGACTATCGACTATGAACTCTCAAGCCAAAGACATTTTTCAAATCGGGCTGAAACAGTTTGAGGCAAAACAATATCTGGAAGCGGCAGCGAGTTTTTCGACATTTCTGCAAAAAAATCCAAATGATATTACAGCGTTGTACAACAGAGGGCTTTCGTATTATGAAGCAGATATGTTAGACAGTGCTATTGCCGATTTCAGTTTGGTATTGTCGCTTAATCATCAGCATATAAATGCTAAGGAAAAATTGCTGAATGCTTTGTTTAAAAGAGCAATGGCGGCTTATGAAAATGAAGATTTGGAAAGTGCATTAGCCGATTTTGACGAATACTTAAAACTGAATCCTGACGATAATGTGGTGTTGTTTAACAAGGGCATTATTTTTTCAGCAACTGACAGAAAAAAAGAAGCGATTGACGAATTTACCAAAGCCATTACTTTAAATTCTAAGACCGAATATTTTTTAAACAGAGCGCTCGATTATTTTATTCTGAAAGATTTAGACAAATGTTTGTCTGACCTGAATGATGTGCTGAAAGATAATCCTGAAGATACTACCTCTTTGTGGTTGCGGGCTTCTATTAATTACGAGAAAGATAATTACGAAGCCGCAAAAAAAGATTTGGAAAAATTATTGCAACTGAAACCCGACAACAGAGCGGTAAAAGATTTGTACTTCACTACGAGTTTTTCTTACTACATAGAAAAAAACAAATACTGGGCATTGGCTTTTTTGACACTACTTATAGCAGCCGTTTTTTTCAGTATTAAAGCATTAATGAAAAGAAAGTAGCGTTAAACCGATATTTACCGCTTTACTCCATCACCACCAACACCGCATTTTTTTCTACGGCATCGCCTTTCTGCACTTTAATTTCTTTAACAACGGCATCGCCTGCCGCTTTCAGAATATTTTCCATTTTCATGGCTTCAAGAATCAGCATCGGGTCGCCTTTTTTCAGAACAGTGTTTGGTTCAACCAATATATCTATAACCTTGCCGGGCATAGGCGCTTTTAAATCGTTCATCTTGTGAGCATTCATATTTGCCATGCCTAACTGCTGCAACAGCAGGTCTAAACGGTCTTTCACCGATACAGTGTAATCATTGCCGTTTACGCGAACAGTCAGTTGCTTTTCTTCTTTGTTAAATTCTATAAGTTCGGCATTGTACGATTTCTGATGATGCAGTATATGAAAACTTCCTTCGCTTATGGAAACAATATCAAACGTTTCAGCTTGATTGTTAATGACAGCTTCGCTATTGTTTTTCAGTTCAATTTCAAAATCGAAACGGTTATTTACTTTGGCTTTATACATGGTCGGGTAGAATTAATAAAGTATGTTAACGTGCTTAATAATAAGTTTTGACAGCTAAATTACAGTAACTTGGCAAACTTTAGTTTTTGAAACATTAATTTTCCCATGCTTGCCTGAATTTATTTTTTCGGAAAAGCTATTAGTTTTATGAAATATCCGAAATACGCAATGCGTATATTTGAAGTTGGTGGCAAGTTTTTGGGACAGGCCGCCCTTGACAATTTATGACTGGAAATGAACCACAAAGCATCACCTTACTTAGAACTGATGAAAGTAGTTTTGACGGATTATTATCCCTCAGACAGAATTGAGTTTTATCCACTTGAACAGTTACGACAAACATGGAAAATCAAGGTTCTAAATCCATTTGACAAACTTTTGCGGACAAGAAATTTTGCCATCAATAAAACAAAAACTATATTACCAGAAATAAGAGCAAACGGCTATGACTGGCCAGCCAATGCAAATACAATGATTGGCATAAATCGTTTAACTAACATTGAATTTTGTATTAGGGCTATTGTAACCAACAATACTGCGGGGGACCTTATTGAAGCAGGTGTTTGGAGAGGTGGGGCTGTTATTTTTATGAAAGCCGTTCTTAATGAGTTGGCAGTAACTAATAGAAAAATTTGGGCGGCTGATTCCTACAACGGACTTCCAAAACCCGACAAGAATTACGCTGCTGATGCAGAGAACAAACTTTACCTTGAAAAAATATTAGTTGCTTCAGTTGAGGAGGTAAAAAATAATTTTGAAAGATTTGGTCTTTTAGATTCAAGTGTCGTTTTTCTTAAAGGGCTTTTCAAAGAGACGCTTCCGATAGCTCCAATTGATAAAATTGCATTATTAAGGATTGACTGTGATATGTATGAATCAACAACGGAAGTGTTGAGCAATTTATATCACAAAGTGTCAGTTGGTGGATTCATAATTGTTGACGATTACAATTCTTTTAATGAATGTAAACTTGCCGTAAATGACTTTAGGAAAACATACGGAATTAGTGAGCCGTTAAATGAGATTGACAAGGAAGCGGTTTATTGGCAGAAAAGAAATGACACTAATGGAAATTAAACACATTTATTGGTTCGCTTACTTCAATCTTGACGAGCCAAGTGTGAGGTATAGAGCAAAATTTCCATTGCAACAACTCAAGGACAGACACGGGATAACTTTCTCAATCGTTTATCCGGGTTACGACTTTCAAAATTTAAGCAACTTCATTCTGACATTCTTCTCTGCACTGCTTTTCAGAAAGAGCAACTCCATAATTGTGTTTCAGAAAATTCACACAAGTGGTATTTATGCGACAGCTTTAAAAGTGCTTTTGTTTTTTAGACCACAGCAAACCCTTTACGACATTGACGATGCAGAACATACAAGGCGACCTGCACAGACAATTCACCATTTTATGAAAAGGTGTTCTGCTTGTTCGGCAGGTAGCAAATCGCTTGTGGACTACATCAGACAGTTTAATCAAAATGTTTTTCTCTTGACTTCGCCTGTTATTGACCACGGCTTGACAAAAACTGAGTTAGAAAAAACTTTGACCGTTGGTTGGGTTGGCTATTACGGTGCTCACAGACAAAGTTTGACTGAAATATTTTTCCCTGCACTTTATGACATTGACTTTCCGCTAAAACTAAAACTGCTTGGTGTTGCAAACAAGGTAGAGGAACAAGAGATTAAATCATACTTCCAGGACAACAAAAACATTACACTTGAAACCCCACTTGGTTTGGACTGGCTTAACGAACATTCCATTTATGAAACCATCGCAACATTTGACATTGGCGTTTCACCTCTTACAGACAATGAGTTCAATCGTGGTAAATCTGCCTTCAAACTAAAGCAATGCTTGTCTTGCGGTGTTCCAGTTTTAGGTAGTAGTGTAGGGGAAAACAAAACATTTCTTCAAGACGGAATAAACGGCTATTTGTGCGACAACCCCAATGACTATTTTCAAAAACTGATTTCATTAAAAAGTTCGCAGAACGGCAGCTACACAAAACTCAGCGTGAACGCAAAAAAAACTTTCCATACATTTAGCATTGACAATTATTGCTCAACATTTATAAACTATTTCAAATGACGACAGACCTTCGGACAGAAAGTAAACCAACCGCTAACAAACAACCATAAAAGTATATTGTCTTCCAACCCAACAGCCAAATTACAGTAACTTAGCGGACTTTATTTTTTAAGCATGAACAAAGTTTTAATTTATTGTTTCACTGTTGCGTTGCTTTGGCAGGGTTGTAAAACCGCAAGAACTTCTAAAAACACAATGCCATGGGATTTCGGCACTATGTTAGATACTGTAGAGATAAGCGCAAAGCCCAAAGAATACAGAAGTTCTGAAAAACGTGTTTTCGATTTGCTGCACACGAAGCTCGAAGTGAGTTTTAACTGGGAAAAGCAACACTTGTACGGTAAGGCGCATCTCACGCTGAAACCATATTTCTATGATGCTTCCTTGTTGGTTTTAGATGCTAAAGGTTTTGACATTAATGAAGTGTCGCTTGTGGTAAACGACAGCATTAAACAAGCCCTGCCGTTTGAATATATTGATTCGCTGAAACTGCATATCACGCTTCCGAAAAAATATACAAAGAAAGACACCGCAATTATTTTTATTGATTACACGGCAAAGCCCGAAGAACTTAAAACACAAGGCAGTAACGCTATTACTGCTGCCAAAGGTTTGTACTTTATAAATCCTTTAAACAAAGACCCGCGCAAGCCTCAGCAAATATGGACTCAAGGCGAAACCGAAGCCTCCTCATGCTGGTTTCCTACCATTGACAAGCCCAATGAAAGATGCACTGCCGAAATATGTATCACCGTAGGCGATTCTTTAATCACACTGTCTAACGGCTTGCTTACCGAATCTACCGTTACTGCCGATGGCACAAAAACCGAGTGCTGGACAATGGAACAGCCGCACGCGCCTTATTTGTTTATGATGGCGATAGGTAAATATTCAGTAGTGAAAGACAGTTGGCGCAACAAAGAAGTGAGCTACTATGTAGAGCCTGAATACGAAAAATATGCCCGCAATATTTTCGGCAACACGCCCGAAATGTTAGAGTTCTTTTCAAACAAGCTGGGCGTAGAATATCCTTGGGTTAAATATGCGCAGGTGATGGTGCGCGATTTTGTTTCGGGAGCAATGGAAAACACTACGGCTTCCGTTTTTCTGGAACAAATTCAAAGCAACGACAGAGAACGCTTAGACCGCAACTGGGATTTCATTATTGCGCACGAATTGTTTCATCAATGGTTTGGCGATTATGTTACCTGCGAATCGTGGGCGAATATTACGCTCAACGAAGCATTTGCGACCTATTCGGAATATTTATGGAATGAATACAAATACGGCATTGAAGAGGCAGACTACAACCTGTTGCTCGACCTGAAAAAATATCTCGGTGAAGCGCGTATTTATCAGGAGCCGTTAATTCGTTTTCATTACAACAACAAGGAAGATGTATTTGATGCGCACAGCTATGAAAAGGGCGGTATGATATTGCACCTGCTGCGCAATTATATTGGTGATGAGGCTTTCTTCAAAGGCTTGCAACATTATCTTTCTGCCAATGCTTACAAGCCTGTGGAAGCGCACCATTTAAGGCTTGCGTTTGAAGAAATTACAGGCGAAGATTTAAACTGGTTTTTTAATCAGTGGTTTTTTTCAAGCGGACACCCCAAGCTGAAAATCACTTACGAATACATAGATTCTTCAAAAACGCAAATCGTAAATATCAGGCAGTTGCTTAACAACGACAACCTGCCTTATTTCCGCATTCCGTTGCTGATTGATATTTATACTTCCGAAGGCATACAACAGGAAGAAGTAACGTTGCACGACAAAGCACATACTTTTGAATTTAAAGTCGCTTCCAAGCCGTTGCTGGTAAATGTTGATGCACGAAAAACTTTGATTTGCGAAAAGGAAGACAAAAAAACTGATGACGCATGGCTGTATCAATACTATAATGCGCCATTGGTTACAGACAGGCACGAGGCATTGAAGGCTTTAGCATCGAAGCAGGAAAAAAAGCAGGAGATAAAAGATTTGTTTGTTGCTGCCGCGAAAGACAAGCACTGGAGTGTAAGGGAATATGCGGTGGACAAACTCTACATGGACGATTCTGTTTCACGTGCCGATAATTTTGAACTGCTGAAAAATATTGCGCTGCATGATGATAAATCGCAGGTGCGGTATGCTGTGCTGAAAAGAATTAATAACTATGAGCAAGTCGAGCAAATAAAAATTTATTTGCAAACAGTGAACGACAGTTCATATCTCGTAGCATCGAAATCACTGAAAGCCATTTATGAAACAGATACGGTGAACGCATTGAAACTTGCCGATGCCATGCAGCACGAAACCACAGGCTATATGGCTGATGCGGTGGGCAGCATTTATGCGGGTTCGGGCGGTGAAGAAAAGCAACAGTATTTTGAAACGCAACTTAAAAAAGTAAGCGGCTATGCGTTAAATTATTTAATTGGTCATTACAGAGATTTTCTTTTAAGAATGACCCCTGCCGCTATAGAATCGGGTATAGTAACTTTAAAAGATATTGCACTGTACAACAGCAACTGGTATTACCGCAGCGAAGCGGGTATAGCCGTTTATGATTTATTTGATGATAATAATGATAAGCTGAAACAGAAAAAGGAAGACTTAAATAAAGAAAAAGATATTGCTAAAAAAGAAACCTTGCAGGCTGAAATAAATAATTTAGAATCTTTGGTGGCAACACTAAAAGCAGATTTTGAAAATATAAAAAACAGCGAAAAAGAAAAGAGAACTCTGGAGCGATACAAGAATTTTGAGTTATAAAATATTTCAAGGGTAAGCAATTTTTTCAGCATACGAGAGTTATACTAACTCACTTTATTTATTATGAAACCAATTTTTATTCTGGCAATTGCATTACTGCTGTTTGCCGCTTGTAAAAAAGATACTACTACTATTAATTTAAACAAAGGCTTGGTGGTTGATATTGCATTAGACGGCAATGCTTTTGAAAGTATTTCGGGTACAACAGGAAATATTTATAAGGCGGTTGCAACAGCAGACAGAAAAAACAACGCGGGTAAAGCCATGCAGTTTAATAATGCCGACAGTTCGTACATCAGTTTTGAAAATCTGGCGGGGGCATCTTTTCCCGAAAATATTTTTACCATTTCGTTTTGGGTAAACTTTGCCGATACCAACAGTGCGATGGCAGTGTTGAGCAAAAGAAACCCGTTTGGGCCTTATGAATACAGCATAGATAGTCACTTCGGAAACAGCACACTGAAATTTGATAACTGGATAGACAACGGTGGCAATACCGTGTATGGCATTGACCCGCTTGACGCTGCCGCACCGATTACACCTAACCAATGGCAGCATATTGTTTTTACGGCAGACGGCAACGAGCTTAAAGCATATAAAAACGGTGTTTTACAGCAAGGCATTGATTACAGAATTTCAGGGAATACTTTTTCTGCAACCGATGTGCCGTTTGTAATAGGCAATGGCGGGGGTTGGAATCGAAATTATTTTTTCAGCGGAAAAGTTGACGAGATAAAAATGTACAACAGGGTATTGTCTGAAAAAGAAATAAGCAAGCTCGCTACGTTTTAATATCAGTTGAGAAAACTACCTGCCTTTGGTTTAATCATTCTTCTGCAACAACATCCTAACCAACTCAGGCTCGAAGCCTTTGCTATAGCAATGCGTCAAAATTTTTTGTTGCGCTTTATATGTGTCTAATCCTTTTGTTTTGGGTTTATAGCGATTGATGATTTGTTGCAGTGTTTTTAAATATTCCGCTTCGTCAATTTTTTCAAAGCCTTTTTCAATCAACGCTTCATCTACATGATATGCCAACAGCAGTTGTCTTATCTTTATCCTGCCCCAGCGGTTAATCTTAAACTTATCGTTGATGAATGCAGAAACAAATCGCTTTTCATCAAGAAACTTTTGCGACTGCAACATTTTGATGTAAAGCGCATGTTCCTGCGGGGCTACGTGTAAGGCAGTCAGCTTGTCTTTAACTTCTTTAATGCTTCTTTCCCTGTAAGCGCAAAACCGTTGTAACTTCTCTGCTGTTTTTTTATCTGAAATCATACAAAGTAAACTCGAAATTGAAATTCGATTGTGATGATAACAATTATTCTTTTAATGTTTTCATCTGGGAGAAAATCTCTTGCCTTTAGTTTAATTTCTTAGTGTTTCTTTGAGGCTTCTTTGTGCAACTTAGTGTTATGTTGTTACACAAAGACACACAAAGACTGCACAAAGTTTCACAAAGAGTTGTCAGTTCGGTAGTCTATACATTTTCTGTGCTTCACGGCTTTTTAACAATGTTAATATTAAGCCAAAAATCGCTTAACACAATGTTAATTGCCTATTAACATAACGGGGGCTTAACACAAGATAGCTTTGCATCTCAAATATTTTTATTCAAAATGAAACGCTTCATTTTTTACATTTCACTTGTTTTATGCTGTATTTCGGCAGCAGCGCAAACCGGAAAAATTACAGGTAAAGTAGTTGATAAAAAAAACGGTGATTATATTATAGGCGCGGCTGTTTTAATAGCCGGTACATCAACCGGAACCGCTACTGATTTAGACGGCAATTATGTAATTAATAATGTAGCTCCGGGCGCTTACAAATTGCAGGTGCGCTACCTCTCTTACAAGACAATGGAAATTTCAGACGTAGTGGTAGTAGCCGAAAAATCCACAACCATTAACGTTTCTATGATTCCTGATGAAGAAATGAAAATTAATGAAGTGGTAGTTACCACTTCGCGTTTAACCAATACCGAAACAGCAGTGGTGATGGAAGTGAGAAAATCTGACCAGATTGTTACGGCAATATCAAGTATGCAAATTCAGAAGTCGCAGGACAGAGATGCCTCTGAAGTGGCAAGAAGGTTGCCGGGCGTAACCGTAATTGACGACCGTTTTGTGATGGTGCGCGGGTTGAGCGAACGCTACAACGAAGTTTGGCTCAACAACGGGGCTACGCCTTCTGTCGAATCTGATGTGAAAGCATTTTCGTTCGATTTAATACCGAGCCAGGCGATAGACCGCTTTCTGATTTATAAAACTGCCGCACCCGAATTGCCCGGAAATTTTGCGGGCGGAGCGGTAAAAATTTTTACGAAAGACCTGCCCGATAAAAACTTTTTAAACGTAAGCTACACTACCGGATTTCGTGAAAAAACCACGTTTAAGAAAACGCTGTCGCAGCAACGTTTTGGCGCAGCCGATGCCTTTGGTTTTGGTGAAAAAGAAAGAGCTATTCCTGCCGATTTCCCTACGGTTAACCTGCTTACATTAACGCCCGATGAAATTACCGATGCTGCCAAAACTTTTTCAAACGATTGGAAACCTGTTGAGGGAACAGCATCGGTTGACCATCGCTTTTCAATTAATGGAGGATTTAAGTTTAATATAAAAAAAGTGGAAATAGGCAATGCTACCATGTTTAATTACAGTAATACTTATCAAACTTTTCAGGCAGGTGTTTTAAGCGGAGCGCTTGATTCTGCAACTATCCTTAAAGAAGCAGGTATTGATACGGCTATTTTCAGGTTAGACAATCGTTATAATAATAATGTTCGTTTCGGTATTATTCATAACTGGACGGTGAAATTTAACGACAATCATAAAATTGAAATAAAAAATCTTTATAACAGAAATGCTGCCGCCACTACTATAGAGCGCGATGAAATAAATAATGTACAGGCAAATATTTCCCGCTCGTATGAAAACCGCTACAACAGCCGTTATATATATGTAGGTCAGTTATTAGGCACTCATAAGTTTTTTAAAGAAAAAACAAAATTCGATTGGTTTGCATCTTTAGATAAATCGCACAGGAGCGACCCCAACCAAAGACGTATCAGATTAATCTTAGATGATGCTGACGAATATTCTTCAACCTATAATAAATATTATTTGCCTACAGCAGGAACAGACCCAAATATGGCGGGCAGGTTTTTTCAGAATTTAGATGAAAATATTTACTTGGGCGGCTTTAATTTAGACCAGAAAATTCCCGTTTCGGATAAGTTTTTTCCTTCCATAAAAGCAGGCATTTATATCGAGAAAAAAGAACGTGAATTTGAGATGAGAAGCTTTGCCTTTCATCCGTCAAATGTATTTGGCTTCAACAGAAACTTATCTTACCTTCCTTTAGATTCTATTTTTATTCCTGAAAACTTTAATAATTCCAACGGCTACAGAGTTTCTGAAGCAACAATTGGTTCAGATTCATACAAGGCTGAAAATTTTCTGAAAGCATATTATGCAGGGTTGAATCTTAATATCATAAAAAAAATAACGCTTTATGGCGGTGTGAGAATTGAAGACAATATTCAGACATTGCTAAGCCGCGACAGATTTGTTGCCGATTCAATCATTAATGTCAGTAATGATATAACCGATTTTCTTCCATCGGTAAATCTCAGCTACAATTTCACACCAAAAATGTTGGTTCGCGTGGCTTATGGAAAAACGCTTAACCGCCCTGAGTTTAGAGAGTTAGCCCCTTTTGCATTTTTGCAGTTTGATTTTGACGCATTAACGTATGGAAACGATACGCTGAAAAACTGTTACATCAACAATTATGATTTGCGTTGGGAATGGTATCCGTCATCGGGCGAGACCTTTTCGATAGCAGCGTTCTATAAAGATTTTAAAGACCCTATTGAAAATATATTGCTACCTACGGGCGGCAACATAAATTTTTCATACAGCAATGCCGCAAGAGCAAAAAGCTACGGCTTGGAACTTGATGTGCGTATTTCGCTGGCGCGTTTTGAAAACATAAAATTCATACGAAATCTGAACATAGTAGCTAATGCCGCATATATTTTCAGCGAAATAGATTTAGGAAGCGATGTTGCCTTTCAAACCAGCAAACGCCCCATGCAGGGACAATCGCCATATATTGTAAACACAGGGCTGTATTATGAAAATGATGTTGTTGATTTGCAGGTATCATTTTTATATAATGTAGTTGGTCCCCGCATTATTTTCGTGGGCAACGTGATTGAACCCGACATTTATGAAATGCCGAGAAATGTTTTGGACTTATCTGTTACAAAAGGCATTACTAAATGGCTGAAGGTGAAAGTAGGCATTCAGGACTTGTTGAATCAACCATTTTTATTACTTCAGGATATTAACGGAAACAACAGATTAGAACGCATAGCCGATTTGAATTATCAGAATTTCCGCAGGGGCAGGTATTATACTGCGGGTTTGATTTTCCAGTGGAATCAGAAAGAGAAGTGAAAGTTTGTCCATAGTTTAGTTTATTCGGTATTAGAGGGAGATATAAAGTTTCGCTGTAGAACGATATTGATACCAGTTTGTGAATCAGAGGGAGTTGAGATATTATACCGTTTACATTTCAATATTAGTCTAATGTCTTACGGTATAAACTATTGTAACTTTCAAAGTTGCCCGCATAATCAGACTATTTTTGAAATACAATTAGTATAAATATACCTCCTGACATGGCTTTTGTTTTTCTGCAGCCTCCTTACAGTCCAAAGCTAAATCTTGCTGAACAGATTTGGAGAATACTGAAAAAACAATTAGTCAATAAAACCATTCATGAACTCTCTGATGAACTGACTGTTGTTACCAACAAAACTATAACCGATGAATCTGTAAAATCAATTACGTACGGCTTATGATTATTATGTATGTCCTTTTCAGACTATTATCGGTTTATAATTGGCATTAACTCTTGCTTTATTTCTACTTTCGGCTTAGTCAAATCGGGACGAAGAAAAAGCAAACTCAAAAGAAGAACAAAAACGAAAGTTGATACAGCGAATAGTATTTTCAAAAATCTTTTCATTTCTGCTCTTGGGTATGCAATGCAACAAACTCTGTAAATGCAACTATTCGTGTGCGATTAAATTTTCCGATACTCAAAAGGTCTTTGTCGCCCGTTATTAAAAAATCTGCTTTGCCGTCTTTTGCCAACGCCAATAAGAAATCATCTTTCGGGTCGCGGCACAAAACCACTTTGCTTTTGACATGAATAAAATCGATGAATGGGTCAAAAATATTCAGCATTTCATCCAATGCGTTTTGGGAAAAATATTTTTTGAGTTTCGGTTTTGAAATGGTTGCTTCAATTTCATCAATAAGTTCGGCACTAAAAAGCAAGCGGACATTTTTGTTATATAATAATGTGTCTAACTGCGAAAACTTTTTTGAAATGATAAAACTAATCCAAAGATTAGTGTCAATTA
>CAYSGX010000010.1:20366-21699 GCA_964430605.1 uncultured Chitinophagaceae bacterium | reverse complement strand
GTTTTTTGCTTGCAAAACTATGATTGTCTGATGCCTGTTTTAAGTGAAACATAGTTCCGACAAGCGGGGATACAATAGCAGATTCAGACCTTAATAATAAAGTCAAAGCACTATGAAACAAAAACATAACAACTATGTTTCTCCTATGTGGTTATAATAAAAATGTGTCCACACGATAGGATGAATATTGGGAGCAATAGTTTTTCCTAATGATTGCCGTTAGGCTTCAGCCAACGACCTTGTAGTCAAGCGACTAAAACACCAATCAATTATCTTTATAGAAAATAAATTTTATGTCACGAATAAAACCCATTTCTTCCGAAGAAATTAACGATGAAATAAAAGCCGCACATGTTTGGCACACCACCACACACGGTTCTAAGATAACCAACATGAAAGCCACTATGAGCAAGGCGTTACCGGTTTTTAAATCTTATATGCAATGGTATCCGCTGTATGAAGAAGTGAAAAAAATTACAGGCGAAAGAGCCGCCTGTTTATTTGCTTTCGCTATTTCAAGCGGCAGTAATTGTCCGCTTTGCACAACTTATTTCAGAAAAATAATTATTGAAAAAGGTGAAAATCCTGAAGATTTAAAGCTAAGTGAACAAGAACAATTGCTGTTAGATTTCGGAAGTGAAATGGCTAACAATAAAGGTTATGTTACCAATGAATTGTATGAAAAAGTAAAGGCGCATTTTTCTGAAAAAGAAATAATTGCTTTAATTGGCTTTGCAGGAATAATGATAGCTACCAATATTTTTAATAATGCATTAGAGGTAGAAATTGATGATTATTTAACTCCTTTTCTTTTCACAAAAAAATCATAAACAATGTCGAATAATTTAAAGGGAAAAACTGCATTTATTACCGGTGCCGCGCACGGGCAAGGCAGAGCCACCGCATTAGCATTGGCTAAAGAAGGCGTAAACATTGCCGCTTACGATGTGGCAAAAAAAATTGAATATCCCGATTATGCTTTTGGCTCATCGGAAGAATTGGAAAATTTGAAGCAAGAAATTGAAACGATAGGCGTAAAGTGTTTAATTTTTTCAGGCGATGTAAGAGACGCAAAAGCTATTGAAAAAGCTGTAGCTGAAGCGGTTGCCCATTTTAAAACCATTGATATTTTATTTAATAATGCGGGTATTTGTGCTTATGGTTTATCGCACGAGCTAAGTGAAGATGCCTGGGACAGTATGCTCGATATTAATTTAAAAGGCGCATGGCTGGTGGGTAAACATATTATACCCGTTATGATGCAACAGCAAAGCGGGGTTATTATTAACAACTCTTCTGTTTTAGGACTAAGAGGCGCTAACAGGCTGAGCCA
>CAYSGX010000010.1:0-20356 GCA_964430605.1 uncultured Chitinophagaceae bacterium | reverse complement strand
CTAAATGGGCGTTAAGGGGTTTAACCAAAGCTTGGGCAATAGAGTTGGCACAGTATAATATTCGTACCATCTCTATTCACCCGACAGGTGTAAACACGCCTATGAACGATGGTTTGGCTGCTATGGAAGGCGCTACGCCATTAGAAATTGCTGAACGTTCCGCAGGCAACTTACTGCCTGTGCCGTGGGTTGAAGCCGAAGATGTCGCGAATGCAATTGTTTTTTTAGCATCAGATAAAGCGCGGTTTGTTACCGGTTCTGAATTTATTCTTGATGCAGGATTGATTACGAGATAATACTAATTGTTCCCGATAAACCTAACTTATTTCTTCAGCGAAGTGCCGAATACCCTATCCCAAATATCGAAAGTAGAAGCATAATTTCCATTCGATTTTCTGTGATGCAAATCGTGCCTTTCGGTAACGCTTAAAAAAGGAATTTTATTGGTGATGTGCGAACGTAAATTAGAATGAATATCTAACTCGTGCAGGTTGCGGAAAATACCATAAACCCAAAAAGCGTGTATATACAATGGCATAAACGTGAACAGCAACAACATTGCCAGCACAGCGCCTAAACTGCCCAACATCCATTCTACAGGATGAACATATAAATATTCCAAAGGAAAAGGCGTTAATGCCCTGTGGTGCACACTATGAATTTTGCGCATCAGGAAATTATTTTCATGCAACAGTCTATGGGCAAAATAAAACCACAGGTCGTCAATAAAAATGATAAAGAGCGATTGAAACAGCAAAACATTCCACGATGGCAGGGTAGTAACAAAATAGTCGCCAAAAAATATAAATGATATAATGGTGAAAGCGGTGAAAATGATAATGTTTAATAATACCAAAGGCAGTCGTTGAAAGAAAATATTCGGGACATATTTTTTGGTTTGCAATCTTAAATTCTTTAATAAACCGGTATATAAAACCACCCATGAAAAAATTGCTCCCAGTATATTGAAAGAATACAAAATGGAAAGCGTAATAATTATCATTTCTGTTTTGCTCATATTCTGGTAGCGAAGAGGTTAAATAATTGAGTATTTTCCAATCCCTTTTCTTTTTCTTTCACAATTTTGGTAAAGCCGTTTTTTTGTAGCAGCCCGGTAATAATTTGTAAACGGTTTTCCGTATCGTGCACTTCAACTACCACCTTGTTTATCTTATTCCAGTCTTGTTGCTCAATGCCTTGCAAGGCTTGCAGTTCAGCCCCTTCACAATCTATTTTCAGCAAATCTATTTCCGATACTTTTTCTTCTTTAATTACTGAAGAAATGGTGCGCAAATTACAGGTAACGCTTACTTTTCCTTTTTGTAAAAACTTAGCGATTAAACCCGAAAAAGAAGCAGGAATAAAGCGCATCCATTTTAGTTGTGGAGGCGGGTTGTTAATAGTGCTTTTTACCGCTTCGGAAAATGCCTGCGGATTTTTGTTCCACATTTCGGGATGAGCGGTAGATAATGCAGGGGTATTGGGAAAGTAAGAAAATGTTGCCGTAGTATTTTCGTTGGAAGCACCATAAGGTAAAACTATAAAACGGTCTTTAGCAAACTTTGCCGCATTACTTTTAAGCACCGCAAGAATTTCGGGTATAGGCTCAAAAGCATATACTTTAACATTGCTGAAACTATTTACGGCTCTTATGCCAAACACGCCAATATTGGCACCTACATCGAAAATTACATCGCCATCGTTAATGGTAATACCATGTTGCAGGTAACCGTCAACATGATAATCTAACATTTTGGCTTCAGGCTTTTTTATACAGAAAATTTCTGTCCCATCGGCAAGTTTGGTGCTGGTCATTTATATATTGTGTTGCTGATTGATTTAGTGTACAGGTTTTTATTTTGCCAAAAATTCTGAATCAAATACTTCTTTCCATGTGCCCTTTTTCATTTCTATGGCGTTTTTGATTGTTGTACCTGTTTTGCTGATGATATAGACAGTAGGAAGCATTAAAGACAATACCCCAATGCGTATTTTTTTAAATGGCAAATTCATATTCTTTTCCATCGATTTTAATTTTATAATCTAATACATGAGGCCAGGAAGGCTGAGGCAGTTCATTGCTCCAGCGATTCAAATCGCTTAATAATTCTTCTAATTTTTCTTTGAAAATATCTTTAGCATCGGCAGTTTCAAACTTATCTTCCAGAATATTATAAAGGTGTAAAATTTGATTCTTGTCATCTACTACCAACTTCCAATCACCTTTTCTGATAGCGCGGTTGTAGCCATTTTTCCAAAAAATACTTTCATGTGGCGCGGTAGTAATTTTACCATCTAAATAAGGCAAAAGGTTTACTCCGTCAATGGCATCTTCATTGACAGGTATGCCCGCAGCGGCAGCTACGGTTGGGAAAACATCGCACAGGTTTACCGGATATTGAAAAGAATTTTTTGGAGCGATATGGTTTTTCCATTGAATAGTCATAGGAATACTTACGCCACCTTCAAACAGCATAAACTTTCCGCCTTTCAACGAGCCGTTATCGGTAGCGTTGGTATAGGTGGCTCCGCCATTATCGCTGGCAAACACAATAATTGTTTCTTCTTCTAAATTCAAATCTTTCAACTTCTGAAGTATAGAGCCAATGGCATCGTCCATAGCAGCAATCATAGCATAATAAACCCGCTTGGTATGGTCTTGCTCGTGGCAAAACTTATCATAGTATTTTTTTGGCGCTTGGAAAGGAGTGTGTGGCGCACTGAAAGGAACATAAGCGAAAAACGGCTGGTTTTTATTTTCTTCTATAAAGCGATTGGTATGCTCCGCTATGGTAAAAGTGATGTAGCCTTTTTCGTCAACAACAGTGCCGTTGTGCCTTATAAGGCTTGCATCTTTGCGCCCGTTTTTCCAGATATGCTTATCTAAAAAATCATTTTGTCTTGCTTCAATAACAGAAGTGTCTTTGGTATCGGCATATAACGAAAAGGCTTCGTAAAACCCATAGTGTTCATCGAAACCTGCATACTCCGGCAGGTTAGGAGCATTATACCCTAAATGCCATTTGCCCATAATGGCAGTGCTATACCCATTGCTTTTAAAATGCTCGGCAATAGTATATTCATTTTGCGGCAAGCCTTCATTTTTCACTTCTTTTTTAGTAGGGATTTGGCTTGTTCTGTTAATAGAGAAAAACTCTTTGCCCAGCAGTTTTCCATATACCGTTCTTATCACAAAGTTTCTGGGATATATTTTATGTGGCTGAAATTCATAACCAAAACGCTGCTGGTATTTACCTGTTAGTAATGCTGCGCGGGAGGGCGAGCAAATAGCGGCTGTAGCATAAGCTTCTTCAAACTTTACACCATTCTTTGCCATTGAATTTATATGCGGAGTACTCACACATGAGCCAGTATATAAATCAGTATCATACTTGCCTAAATCATCGGCTAATATTACAATTACATTAGGCTTGCGTGGTTGCTTTTCTTCAGCATAACAACAAATTGTTACTAACGTTGCCGCGAATAACATAAAGTGTTTGGTTGCTTTTTTGGTGAAGAAAAGAGTTGGTTTCATTGTGATGTTTTTTTAAAATATTTTTTGTTAAAAAATCAATTTGAGCGACAAATGTAGAAAAATATTTTTAATAGTCTATAATTCCGATAGATTTTTAGTATTATTGTGTCGGAATAATTTTTTCAGGCGACCGGCAGCAATTTTTTAACCTGAAAAAAACTTATTTTATGTATGCGTTTGCTACTCCGCCATCTCGTTCTGTAAGCAGGAGGTATGGCATTATTGACGAAGGCAATGGTGAGGTGCTACTACTGTTGCATGGATTATTTGGCGCTTTAAGTAATTGGAATCATGTAATTAAAAAATTTTCCCAAAAATACCGTGTAGTTATTCCATCACTGCCTGTTTACGATAGCAGTATAGGAGATGCAAGTTTAGAAACGCTTTTAGAGTACGTAGAAAATATTTATTTCGAAAACTATTTAGGTAATAATATTACCATAATCGGAAACTCGTTGGGCGGGCACCTGGGCTTAATGTTTGCACTTAAACATCCCGATAAAGTAAAAAGGCTTGTATTAACTGGTAGTTCAGGATTGTATGAAAACACGATGGGCAGCTCTTTTGTAAGAGTAAAAAATTATGAGTTTATAAAAGAGAAGGTAGAATACACTTTCTATAAAAAAGAAGTAGTTACCAAAGAATTGGTTGATGAAGTATATGAAACGGCACAAAGTGTAGAAAAAACCATGCGCATTATCAGGCTGGCGCGTTCGGCACAAAAGAATAATTTGGCTAATCAGCTAAATGAAATAAAAGCGCCCACGTTGCTGGTTTGGGGCTTTAACGATTTAGTTACGCCTCCTGATGTCGCCTATAAATTCAGCGAACTGATTCCGCATACCGAATTAAAAATGATAGCTGAATGTGGCCATGTTCCCATGATGGAACACCCTGACTTATTCAACAATTATTTGAAAGAATTTTTGACAAAACACCCCATTGAAAAATAATGACACTGAATTATGCAGCATTTATTATACCTGCATTTTTCATATTTGCAGGGTTAGAGTTTTGGTATGCCAAAAAGAAGCGAATTACCAATTACTATGGGTATGAAGATACAATTGCAAACATTACTGTAGGTATCGCAGAAAGGTTATTAAGCCTTTTGGTTACAGCTTCATTTTTTTCACTATTCTATTTTGTTTACGAAAATTATGCGCTGTTTAATTTGCCCGTAAATATTTTTACGTGGCTTGCACTTTTAGTTATTACCGATTTTGTTTGGTACTGGTATCACCGCTCCAGCCACGAAATAAATATTTTTTGGGCGGCACATGTGGTGCATCATCAAAGCGAATACTATAACCTTTCTATATCTGCCCGTATAACCGTGCTGCAATCATTTATCAGGAATATATTTTGGTGTGCATTACCGTTGCTGGGCTTTCCACCAATGATGGTAATTGTTTCTTTGGTAGTACATGGTTTTTATTCATTTTTCATACACACGCAATTAGTAAAATTTCCCCGCTGGGCTGAAAATATTTTTATCAGTCCTCAATTACATAGTGTACACCATGCTTCTAACGAAAAATACCTGAATAAAAATTACGGAAGCATTTTTGTTTTTTGGGACAAAATATTCGGCACTTTTCAAACTAAAGAAGAGCAGCCGATTTTTGGTTTAACCAAACCTTTGAAAAGTTATAGTTTTTTATGGCAGCATTTTCATAACTATGCCGAAATAGCCATAGCCTTTACAAGAGCAACAACCTTTACCAATAAAATAAAAACATTATTGGGCAAGCCCGAATATTTAGATGCTTCCATAAGAACAGAGATTGAGAAAAAAATACTACCCCAAAAAGAAACTTCACTTTCTAAACATACTTACAGAAACTATGTAAACGCGCAAATTATTTTGGCTCTGGTAACGCTATTCTCTTTTACGTTTTTATACAATCACATTGATACCGTAAACACAGCATTTATATCAATACTCACAATTTTAACGCTTATAAATTGCTGTGCGCTATTAGAGCAACGCAAATGGATTCATTACTTAGAGTATATACGTTTACTTACGCTACACACTTTTTTCAGCTACAATATCAATAGTATAGAATACTTTATTTCCATAGGAACACTATTAATTGCTTTCATAATTGCACTACCTGTTAAACACTGGTATGATGAAATATTATTTGGCAACTACACCACAGCGGAAGATAATATTTTAAGAAGACAATAACATGAGCACTTTGATAACGCTCTCATATAAAATCATCAACAGAAGATTTGCAACAGCCGATGATTTGCAAAATGAATTATTAGAGCATCATAAAAACGTAATAAAAAAACTAAAATATCCGCTTAGTAAAAAAGATAGCATTAACACTTACATCGTGCCCAGCGATATTGATACTCCTTATTGTGTTGTCAAAACCATATTGCCTGCAAAAGCAACATTATTGTTTGAATATTTAGTGGAAGACTTAGTTGAAAATGTAACCGAATGGAATATTACTACTACCGAAGCCAATCTCATAGAAAAAATTAGCAGCAACGAAAGTATTATTCAAATTCTATCGAAAGTGCCTGTTTTAAAAGTGCGCGAAGATTTGTTTTATCAATATAGATTTAACGATAATAATAAGGCATTTTATGAATTCAGCACAGGAGCAATACATGAAAAAGTATTGAACTGCCAAACTAATAAAGTGCGCAGTAAATTATATTTCTGCTCAAAAGAAATTATACCTGTTGATGAATATCATTCACAATACACGGCAATATGGCAGTATAATCCGGGAGGCATATTAAACCAATTCCTTTCTCAGGAAACCCTTGCCGGAATAATTTTGAAAAACCTTGTTCAGGAGTGTATCGCTATAAAAAATATTTTGGAGGCATAATCTAACTGAGAACATTAATTATGATATAATAACCTCAAAATAAATTGAGATTTTGAATACTCTACAAGAACCTTTTTAAATTCATGGTTTCCTTTTCAATAAATAATAACTCTTATTTTTGTAACAATATAAAATCTATCAATTTAGTAGAGAATGTCAGAAAAAAAAATTATTTCAATTATTGGCGGTGGTTTAAGCGGCTCATTGGTAGCGTTAAATTTAATCAGGCAAGCAACCGAGCCGGTGCATATTAAGTTAATTGAAAACAGTGGCAAGTTTGGTTTAGGGGCAGCCTATTCAACCGATAAAGATTATCACCTGCTGAATGTACCTGCGCATAAAATGGGAGCTTATGCAGGAGATGTTGAAGATTTTCATCAATGGCTCGATGAAAATAATTACAATTATAGAAGAAAGGCTTTCGTGCCCAGAAAAATTTATGGGCAATACATTCAATCATTATTAAAGTTTCACGAAGAAAATTTTAACTCGCCTGCAACCTTTGAAAGAGTAACCACGGAAATTATTGATATAAAACCTAATGAAGAAGGAATATTGCTTCAGCCTAAAGACGGCAAACTTTTTTATACCGATAAAGTGGTTATTGCCGTAGGTAACTATGCGCCCGCTTCTCCTTCCGAAGAAAAGCTACAAAACTCGTTGCGCTATTTTGCCAATCCCTGGGATTGGGAAGCGAAAGACAGGCTGAGCAAAGACGAAACAGTTTTTATAATTGGCACCGGGCTTACAATGGTAGATATGTTGCTTGATTTGCATCATAGCGGGCATAAAGGAAAAATCATCGCGCTTTCCAAGCATGGTTATTTGCCGTCTGAACATAAAGAACTGGAATATCATCCGAATTTTGATGTGGAGTTGTATAAAGGCAGAAGTATTAATCACTATTTAACGGTGGTGAGAGATGCTATAAAGAAAGCCAATTATTTGGGGCTTACCTGGCATGGTGTTATTTCTTCTTTACGTCCGCACACTCAAAATTTATGGATGCGATTACCAAAAGAAGATAAGCAGCGTTTTCTAAGGCATCTTAATTCACTATGGAGCGTGGTGCGTCATCGCATGGCTCCCGAGGTGGCAAGTGTGGTGAATGAACTGAAAGAAAAAGGGCAGTTAGAAATTTTGAAAGGGCGTATTCAACAAATTGATACCCGGGCAGATGAAGTAATTGTTACTTATCGCCCTCGTCACGAAAAAGAAATTAAAACCATTACTGCCGGAAGTGTAATTAACTGCACAGGCATACATAATGATTTTAGTAAGATTCAGCACCCGCTTATTCAATCTTTATTTAAACAGGAATTAGTGCGCAATGATGAACTGAATATCGGGTTAGATGTTGATATGATTGGTTCTTTGATAAATGCTAAGGGGGAGGCTTCTAAAAGATTTTTTGCTATTGGTCCGCCAACTAAAGGCGTGTTCTGGGAGATTACCGCAGTGCCTGAAATAAGAACACAAGCAGCACGGCTGGCAACCAAATTGTTGTTCAGGTAATGAATGGATTTCACGCAAAGACGCAAAGGAAAAACCACTTTGAATTTAACTTTGCGTTTCTGCGTCTTTGCGTGAAACAACAGATAAGAATATATTTTTTCATTCACAATAAAAAACCAAAACACATGAGTACATTAAGACTTGGAGACACTGCTCCCGACTTTACTGCCGAAACAACAGAAGGCGCTATTAATTTTCACGAATGGCTGGGCAATTCCTGGGGCGTACTGTTTTCGCACCCTGCCGATTACACGCCCGTGTGCACCACCGAACTGGGCACTACTGCAAAACTAAAAGCTGAATTTGACAAGCGAAATGTAAAAGTAGCTGCCTTAAGTGTTGACCCTTTAGAATCGCATCACGGATGGATTAAAGACATTAATGAAACACAAAACACCACGGTGAATTTTCCTATTATTGCCGACCCTGAAAAGAAGGTTGCTTTGTTGTATGACATGATTCACCCTAATGCCAGCGAGAAGTTTACCGTGCGCTCGGTATTTGTAATTGGTGCCGATAAGAAAATAAAGCTCACCATTACTTACCCTGCTTCAACCGGCAGAAATTTTCATGAGTTGTTGCGAGTAATTGACAGCTTACAACTAACTGCCAACTATTCTGTAGCAACACCGGCTAACTGGGAACACGGGCAAGATGTAGTAATTGTTCCGGCTATAAAAGATGAAGATATTCCGGCTAAATTTCCTAAAGGGCATACACGGGTGAAGCCTTATTTAAGAATAACGCCACAGCCTAATCTGTAATTAGTAATTTACGCTATTATCAGCCCGCAAGAAACCAGTTCTTGCGGGCTTTTTTTAACCGACAGGATTCATCGAGGAATTCACCGCAACAGGCTTTTGAGACTAAATTAATCAGGGCTAAATAATAAATCAAAATACTATAAATTGCACAGCGGAAAATATGGAGTTTCAATTAGTTTCAAATTATAAACCTACAGGCGACCAGCCTACAGCCATTAAGCAATTAGTTGAAGGGCTGAATGCACCTGAACCCTATCAGGTATTATTGGGCGTAACCGGTTCGGGCAAAACTTTTACCATTGCCAATGTAATTCAGCAAGTGCAACGCCCCACGTTAATTCTTACCCACAACAAAACTTTAGTGGCGCAATTGTATGGCGAGTTCAAGCAGTTTTTCCCCGACAACGCGGTAGAGTATTTTGTTTCCTACTACGATTATTATCAGCCCGAAGCCTATATACCTGTTACCAATACTTACATCGAAAAAGATTTATCAATAAATGAAGAAGTGGAAAAGCTGCGTTTAAGCGCCTCGTCTTCTTTGCTTTCGGGCCGCAGAGATATTGTGGTGGTGGCTTCGGTTTCGTGCATTTATGGTATTGGTAACCCGAATGAATACAGCAACCGGGTAATTCGTTTAACACAGGGGCAGCAAATTTCGAGAAACAGTTTTTTATTGTCGCTGGTAGATGGGCTATATTCAAGAACTCAAACAGAGTTTAAGCGCGGCTCTTTTAGAGTGAAAGGCGATACCATTGATATTTTTCTGCCTTATGCCGATTATGCTTACCGCATTACCCTGTTTGGCGATGAAATTGAAAGCATAGAAATGATTGACCCTGTTACCGGAGCACGAATGGAAGCGATGGATCATGCCGCTATTTTTCCGGCTAATTTATACATAGCGCCCAAAGAGCAACTCACTTTGGTAATGCACGAAATTCAGGATGAAATGAAAAGGCAAACTGAATATTTTAAAGAAACAGGAAAATATCAGGAAGCGAAGCGATTGGAAGAAAGAGTGAATTTCGATTTGGAAATGATACGTGAACTGGGCTATTGTTCGGGCATCGAAAACTATTCGAGATTTTTCGACAGAAGAAATCCGGGTGACCGCCCTTTCTGTTTGCTCGATTATTTTCCGAAAGATTTTTTACTGGTAGTAGATGAAAGCCATGTAACCATTCCGCAAATTGGCGGCATGTTTGGTGGCGACAGGGCACGCAAGAAAAATCTGGTCGATTTCGGTTTCCGTTTACCTTCGGCAATGGATAACCGCCCGTTGAGTTTTAATGAGTTTGAAGGGTTGATGAGCCAAACCATTTTCGTTTCGGCAACACCGGCCAATTATGAATTAGAAAAAACCGGTGGTGTTTTTGTTGAACAAGTGGTGCGCCCTACAGGTTTGTTAGACCCGGTAATTGTAGTGAAGCCGAGCGCCAATCAAATTGATGATTTGCTGGAAGAAGTAGATGAGCGGGTGAAAGATGGCGACCGTGTTTTGATTACTACTTTAACCAAACGCATGGCAGAAGAATTAACCAAATATTTAGCCGATATAAATGTAAAAGCCCGTTACATACATTCTGATGTAGATACTTTAGAGCGGGTAGAAATTTTACGCGATTTGCGTTTGGGAAAATTTGATGTGCTGGTGGGCGTGAACTTATTAAGAGAAGGATTAGACTTGCCCGAAGTATCGCTGGTAGCCATTTTAGATGCCGACAAGGAGGGCTTCCTGCGTTCTACCCGCTCGCTAACGCAGATTGCAGGACGTGCCGCGAGAAATGTTAACGGCAAAGTAATTATGTATGCCGATAAAATTACCGATTCGATGCAGCGCACTATTGATGAAACCGAACGAAGAAGAGAAAAACAGATTAAATACAATATCGAAAATGATATTACCCCGCAAACCATTTACAAAACCAAAGAGCAAATTATAAAACAAGCGGCTGTGCTGAAAGGCAAGAATGAAATTTCGCCCGATGTATATGCCGAGCAAGATGAAACGTTTAGCATCGCTGCCGACCCTGTGGTGCAATACATGAGCAAAGAGCAAATAGAAAAAATGATTAAAAACACCCGCAAGAATATGGAGAAGGCTGCCAAAGAGATGAACTTTATAGAAGCCGCCAAACTGCGCGATGAAATGTTTGCCATGCAACAATTGCTGAAAGAAAAGTTTGAGGCTTAATTATATTTTGTACTTATGTCCCATGTGGTTTTAGGTAGTAGCATTCGCTACTACCAGATTGAGCTTGGGTTATATGAAAGTGAATAATTTGAACTTTTTAATTTTTCATTGTAAACGCAACTATTTTAGCAAAAAATTATTCCCATGAAAACACATGAAAAAATTAAATTTCTTCGAAAGAGTAAAAAGATGACACAAGACGAAGTAGCTGCATTATTAAATATGACAAGGTCGAACTATAATAAAATAGAAAATGGAATAATAGAATTTAGAGAGGAAATATTAAAAAAATTATCGCAGTTATTTAATATTTCTGTTGAATATTTGATTGATGAAGAAACACATAAAATAAGAGAGAAAAACTCTAAAACTCTTGAAGAAAATTTATGTTTTTTACAAACAATGATAAACAGAATAGTAGATGAAAGAATGTCAGATATACTTATGAATCTTGGTGGGGTGAAGCCAATTCCATATAGCAAGCTTGATGATGATTGGAAAGAATTTTATAAAACAGAAGGTGTTTTTTGTGCAAAAGAATATTATGAACGTGGAGGAATGAGCCTTTTTTCAAAAAAGGATTATGATAAAGCATTTAAGATTTTAATGGGAGACATGTCAATGTATTACGTTTTTGTTAATGATGCTATTTCAGATGAACTTTTATTGAGCCTATGGAAAACCTTTAGGGAGAAATGGGAAAATAAAATGTATTATTTCTCAAAAGGAGAGAAAGGCAGTCAAATAACAAGAGTTGAGGCGAACATAGAAGACTTAAAAATTGACGGATTTTATTAACTCTGTTTGTAAAATTTCTAATCTGATTTTTTCACCAACTATTTTAGCATCCGCTAAGACCAACCAAAAAAACCGCCCTCAATGCTCATGCTCACCTTCTTCCTCCCAATCTTCACAATGCCAAATCTTTTGTTCTTTCTTCAAAGGCTTTTGAGTGGGTGCGCCACCTTTTTTGGCTTCAAGCATTTTCTGGATTAAACGGTTTCTTTCAGCAGCAATCTGATTACGTAACTGTATATCTTTTTCAGCATCAAAAAAACGATAGCCATCTACAAAAGTCATTTCAGGTTTTGCATAAATGCTCAACGGATTGTTGTTCCACAATACCACATCAGCATCTTTGCCTGCTTTTATGCTGCCCATGCGGTTGTCTAAATGCAGCATCTTGGCAGGGTTGAGCGTTACCATTTTCCATGCCTCTTCTTCGCTCATGCCTGCATATTTAATACTCTTAGCCGCTTCCTGATTTAACCTTCTTCCCATTTCGGCATCATCGGAATTGATGGCGGTATTTACACCCGATTTTTCCAATATACCTGCATTGTGCGGAATAGCGTCAACCACTTCAAATTTATACGCCCACCAGTCGGCAAAGGTGCTGGCATGTACACCATGATTTTTCATCTTATCAGCTACTTTATAGCCCTCAAGAATATGCGTGAAAGTGTTTACTTTAAATCCGAACGAATCGGCTACGTGCATCAGCATATTGATTTCGCTTTGCACATAGCTGTGGCAGGTGATAAATCTTTTCTTGTTGAGAATTTCGACAAGGGTTTCGAGTTCTAAATCTCTGCGAACAGCCGGAGCGTTTGCAGCGCCCTTCCCTTTGGGAAGGATTGGAGATGGGTTGCCATATTCTTTCGCTCTTGTAAAATGGTCAACATATACTTGCTCTACGCCCATACGGGTTTGCGGAAAACGGATGCTGTTAAAATCGCCCCAGTTGGCTTGCTTCACATTTTCGCCTAAAGCAAATTTGATGAAGCCATCGGTATTTTCGATTTTCATTTTTTCGGGAGAAAAGCCCCAGCGCAGTTTTATCAATGCTGATTGCCCGCCAATGGCGTTGGCGCTGCCGTGAAGTAATTGCGCTGCTGTTACACCTCCCGCTAACTGCCTGTAAATATTTACGTCTTCGCTGTTTATCACATCGCCTATGCGCACTTCGGCACTGCTGCTTTTAGTGGCTTCATTTACGCCACGGCTAATAGCAATATGCGAATGCTCATCGATAATACCCGAAGTAAGATGCTTGTTGGCGGCATCAATAACAGTTGCTCCTTTACCGTCAATATTTTTTCCAACGGCAGCAATTTTTCCGTTGCTGATTAATACATCGGTTTGTTGCAATATACCTTCTTGCTCGTTGGTCCATACGGTGGCATTTTTAAACAACACATTTTCCTGCCTCCTGGGTTTTTCATCATAGCCATAAGCTATAAACGGATAAATAATTTTGCCATAGCTCACGGCTGTAGTATCGATTTTCTTCTCTTCTTTTTTTTCTAAGGCTGAAACATACTTCATCTCCCAGTTGTGCCAACTGCCATCGGGCAACTGCCCTTTTCCTTTCCAGATATTATTCTCAACTGTTCCGCTAAGACGAATTAAATTATTGCTGCTGTCTTTTTCCAAACTGAATTGCAGCGAAACCAAATTCTGTTTTCTTGAGAAACCAACATCAATTTTCGGAGTATCGGTTAAAGCTAATTTCAGCTTAGGTTCTAACAGGTCGCCTTCTATTGCTACCTTGTATTTTTTATCGCTGAGACTTAATTCATAGTTACCTCTGATGTCTTTAAAATCCCAGTCGTTTAAAATATGCTGCTTACCGCGAACCCAGTTTTGTACCAGCTTGGTTTTCTTTTCAAAAATATCATCGGTAGCAATAAAGAAATTAGCAATTTTTCCTTTTTCCAGACTGCCTGTTTTGTTGTATTGATTCACAAAATTGGCAGGATTATACGTCAATGCTTTCAATGCATCTTCTTTCGGCAAACCGTATTGCACCGTTTTTTGCAAATGGGCAATAACATCTGAAACTTTTTCCATACCTGCGGAAGTAAAAGCAAAATCAATTTTTTGCTGATACAACAAATAAGCGTTGGCAGGCGCAATTTCCCAATGTTTCATATCTGCCAGAGAAACATTAAACGCATCTAAAGGGTCTTCCACATCATAGGGCTTGGGAAAGTTTAAAGGAATCAGAAGCTTGGCGTTGGCAGCTTTTATTTCTTCCGGCTTTTGATACTCGGTGCCATTACCTTTAATGATATACTGAATGCCAAATTCATCGCCTGTTTTATCGGCACGTAAAATATTGAGCACATCATTTGCTTCGAAAAAAGAAGGCAGCGATTGCAACTCGCTCCATTTTTCCAACGAAATATTTTTATCAACTTTTCCTTGCTGCGTGGCATACCATTGAGCATCGTAATAAGTTTGCCTGAGCAAAGCGATAGCGCCCATCAGTGAGCCGGGATATGCCTGTGTAGAAGCACCTTTATCGAACGAATAAAAAGCTGCGGCAGCAGGCGCAACAATAAGTTTGTTGGCAGGCTCATTACCCAGCAACACCATAGCCGCGCTGCCTCGGGCAATGCCATCTTTAAAATGCGTTAATACTGTTCCGAATCCCACTTCGCGTAAGGCTTTTGCTTTATCATCGTTGGGCGAAAATTCAGTGTAGGCTTCCTGCTCGGTTTTAATAGCTTGGTTCCAACCGAAAGCGCCTTTTTTATTGGTTTCATACTGTGGTGCGAAACCTTCTTTTTTGGTTTTGGTTACTTCGGGCAGGCCGTAGTCGCTGTATAATTCTATGAAAGAAGGATAGATGTGCGCGCCATTAATATCAATTACGATTGCATTTTTTGGTGCAGCAATATTTGTTCCCGAAGCGGTTATAATGCCATCGGTAATTACCAGCGTAGCTTTCTCTATTACAGCTTTATAATCTACATGCAGCGTAGCATTAGTGAAAGCATAGGTTTCCGTGCGCTTGTCTTTTATTCCTGTTTGGGGGTAGTAGTCCTGAGCGTTTACAGTACATAGACCATAGACAATAGCCCATAGCAGGATAAACTTAAACCTAAAGGCAGTTGTGGCATTGAGGTTTAGAGAGGATATTTTTTTCTGAAACCCGGTTCCGATAGCTATCGGAACTAAAGACTGAAAACTATTCATAAGATAAATTGAAAGATTCCGAAAATAATGATTTATACCGATGTAGTAATTAGTTTTACAAAAGAATGAAAACAACAAAGCAAATTCAGTTTAAAAACATAGCAGGAAGTTATACTGTTGAAGGCAATGGCGAGCCTTTATTGCTGGTACATGGCTTTTGTGGCGAAGGTGCGGTGTGGAATGAAATGATTTCGCACCTGCCCGAAACCTATCATCTGATTGTGCCTGACCTTCCCGGATATGGCAAGTCGGTTATCAGTTATCAGTCTTCAGTTTTCAGTGTTGAAGATATAACCGTTGAATTTTATGCGAAATATATCAAAGCAATTTTAGAACAAGAGCAAATAGTGCAGGTTACTTTTGTTGGGCATTCTATGGGTGGCTATACGGCTTTGGCTTTCGCGGAAATGTTTCCGCAGCAAATAAAAAAACTGTGTTTGTTTCACTCTCACCCTTATGAAGATGAGCCGGAGAAAAAAGAAAGCCGAAAAAAATCTATACGCTTTATTGAAAAGTTTGGCAGCGAATTATTTGTAGATGAGTTGTATAACAACCTGTTTGCAGAAACTTACTACAAGCAATTTCCTGAAAAAATAAAAACCATAAAAGCACAGGCAGCATTATACCCCAAAGAAACATTAATGGCTTCGTGCCATGCTATGATAAACCGCAAAGACCGCAGCGAAGTGATGAAGCAACTGCAAGCGCCTGTGCTTCTGATTATAGGCAAGGAAGATAAAGCCATAGAAAATGACAAAAGCCTGAATATGTGTGCGCTGGCTGATGTTACTAATGTTGCTATTTTAGAGGGCGTGGGGCACATGGGTATGCTTGAAGCACCCGAAAAAACTGCCGAAATCATTCGTAACTTTGTGGATCTGAACTTTTAACAGACACAACATTTTATACATTTCGTTGAAACGTTTTATAACCATATCGCTTTGCTGCCTTTCTTTTTTTATGCTGAAAGCGGGGCATATTGTGGGTGGTGATTTTTATTATACCTGCCTGGGCAATAATCAATATGAAATAGTGCTGAAAGTTTACCGCGATTGCTATGCGAGCGGACCAAATGTGGCTACAAGTTTTGATGAGCCTGCATCTTTTGGTGTATTTGATGGCAACAATAACATTGTAAGTCAACTGGATATTTTTTTAGAATCAGAAAGAAATATCCCTCCTGTTCCGTCAAACCCCTGTTTTCAGGCACCTGCAAATATTTGTGTTAATGAAGGCGTGTATCGTTTTGTGATAACGCTGCCGGCAAATACAGGTACTTATACCATTACCTACCAACGTTGTTGCAGAAATGGCACTATTGTAAATATTACACAGCCCGGCTCAACAGGGGCATCTTTTTACACCACCATTAATACCAACGGAAACCTTGCCTGCAACAATGCTCCGGTGTTTAATGATTTTCCGCCTATAGTTATTTGCGCTAATGATGCTTTGGTGTTTGACCACGCTGCTACCGATCCCGATGGCGACAGGTTGGAGTATGAATTTTACACGCCACTCAACAGCATTAATCAAAACGGCTTCGGCTTAGACCAGTCTGCCCCTGCAGGATATCCAAGCGCCCCACCTTATGTGCCTGTAAACTGGAGCGGGTCATACAATGCCAACTTTCCTTTGGCGGCCAATCCTATACTTGTTATAAACCCGACTACAGGTGTAATTACCGGAACGCCCAACCAGATAGGGCAATATGTAGTGGGCGTATTAGTAAAAGAATACAGAGGCAACGTGTTGATTGGTGAAACCCGAAGAGATTTTCAGTTTAATGTAACGCAGTGTTTATCGGGTGTGCAGGCGCGCATACCTACCATGAATGTAAACGACCCTATATCGGCAGGCACAGCGGGCGTTTATGCTTATGCGTGTAATACGTTTAGTGTTTTGTTCAGAAATCAAAGTTTATTAGGTACTACTTACTTGTGGGATTTTGGTGTACCGAATATCACTTCAGATACTTCAAATTTATTTGAGCCTACTTACACTTATCCCGATACGGGAACCTATGTAATAAGGCTTATTGTAAACCCCGGATATAGTTGTGCAGATACTACTACTGTTACGCTTAGAATTTTTCCTGAATTCAACACTGATTTTTCAGCAGTAGAGCAATGCGAAAATATTCCTATCAGTTTTTCAGATTTATCTACTTCTACTTTTAACGATGTAAACAGTTGGTCGTGGAGCTTTGGCGATGGCAATAACAGTACGCAACAAAACCCTATTCACCAATATCAATCGGCAGGGCAATATACAGTGCGTTTAATTTCTACTTCTTCAAAAGGTTGTAGAGATACTTTGACACAAACAGTAACACAACACCCAAAGCCTGTTGCGGATTTTAGTAACACACCTACTTGTATAAATACGCCTATCGATTTTTCTGATGAAAGTACAATTACATTTGGCAATGTTACTGCATGGGACTGGCGGGCAAATAATGTAAACATCAATAACAACCAAAATTTCACCACCACTTACAATGCACTACAAACATTTACGCTTTCGCTAATTGCTACTTCCAATTTTGGTTGTAAAGACACGGTTACAAAAAATATCACCGTATTTCCATTGCCTGTAATTACGCTTTCTGCCGATACTGAAACTTGTTTTGGAGACACTATTCAGTTGTTTGCCACGGGTGGCGTTCGGTATGATTGGTCTTCTGCTACAGGCGATGTAATTAACAATAATCAGAACCCGATAATTACAACTACGGCAACCACTACATACACTGTAACGGTTACTGATATTAACCAATGCCAATCTTCCGGCAACATGAATATTACGGTTTTTGATTTGCCATTTGTAGATGCGGGCGATGATGATTATGTGTGCTTAGGTAATACTTATCAGTTGAATGGCACTGCGGGTGGTGTTACTTATTCGTGGCAGCCGGGCAATGTATTGAGCGATGCCAATATTCTGAATCCTGTCGCTTCTATTCAAGACACTACCGCTTTTGTTTTAACTACCATAAGCCAGCAAGGTTGCCCTAATAGCGATACGATGATTATTAATGTGCAAAAACCTATTGCGGCTACTTTCCCTACTGATACTTTTATTTGCAGAAACGACAGCGTACAACTATTTGCCACAGGCGGCATTTATTATGAATGGAAGCCAGGTGCAGGGCTTAGCAGCAGCAGTGCTTCGAGCCTTTTTGCAAGCCCCGATACTACCGCCACTTATACTGTAATTGTGGCAAACGATTGTTTTAACGATTCAGTATCTTTTACCATTACAGTATATCAATTGCCTGTAGCCAATGCAGGCTTAGACACTACAATTTACAGAGCCGATTCTACGTTGCTGATTGGCTCGGGCGGTGTAGAATACTTTTGGCAACCACCAACCGGACTAAGCGATGCGCAATCGCAAACTACTTATGCCCGGCCTTTTAATACTACTGAATATGTGTTACAGGTAACTGATATAAATGGTTGTAAAAACTATGACAGCGTTGTGGTATTTGTAGATACTACTACTTTAATTTTAGTGCCTAATGCTTTTTCTCCCAATAGAGATGGCGTAAATGATGTTTTCAGAATTGTGCGATTGCTGAATATTGCCAGAGTAGTTGAATTCAGAGTGTTTAATCGCTGGGGGCAAATGGTATTTGAAACCCGCGACCCAAAAGAAGGCTGGGATGGCACACGCAATGGCGAGCCGCAACCCATAGAAGTATATCAGTTTTATGTGAAAGCCATTACCTACGATGGTGAAACCATAGTTGAGAAAGGCAATGTTACTTTGGTAAGGTAGCTTTTAACCTGAGTTTGGGATAAGAAAATTAATTAGTAAAATATTTTTTGAGCCGTTGGCTAAAGCCCTTATAAGCCCTGCGGACTTTAGTCCGTTGTATTGAATAAAAATAATTCCTTTAGTCAAAAAAATGCCATAGGTTTTAACCTGTGGCAAATATTAATTGTACAATGGGTTAAAACCCATTGCTGATTATGACCAAAGGACATTTCTTTAAAACCGGGCTAAAGCCCTTATAAGCCCTGCGGGCTTTAGTCCGCTGTATTGAATAAGAATAATTCCTTTAGTCAAAAAACGCCACAGGTTTTAACCTGTGGCAAAAGGCTTCACCCGCGATGCAGACAGCAGAATTTTTTTTACATATTTTCTTGTTTTTCTCAAAAACTCTTTTTTCATTTGCATAGGAAACGGTTTTTATTAAAGAAAAAAATAACGGCAAGCCCGTTCCAAACCATAAATCATAATTCGGAAATCATAATCTCCATGAGGTACACAAAATCCTTATTATTCTTTCCTGTTGCTGATAGAAAGGTACAATTTACCCCCCCCGTCCACTAAAATAGACATTTTTTATAGTTTTCAATCCCTCCCGGTCATTGCCCGGGGTTGTTTAATCATTCATCAACCTTGTTCAGCCGTTGCGCGAAATTGCGCAGCCGTTCACCAACGTTGGTCAGCCATTCATCAATGTTGTTCAGCCGTTAATCAATGTTGCGCAGCCGTTGCCCAACATTGGGCAGTTACTAATCAACGTTGTAAAATCATTGCTCATGGTTGGTCAGCCATTGCTCAACCATGTTTAACCGTTGCTCAACGTTGGCCGGTTATGCCACAACTCCCCGTTCTTGCGCTTTCTGATTGTTTTCGTTCACTTTTTAAATATTTTACAGATGAAAAAAGGATTTTATCTCCCGTATGATGATGCGGGCAAAGCGCTTTGGTTAGACAATTTTGCTACCGAGCTGCCCAATTATGCCGCCACCCTCGGCATCACGCCCGTGCAACTGGCGCAGGTGCAAACCGACCGCGAGGTGTTTAGCGGCATCGTTACCTACCTGCTGAACCAGAAAAATGTGCTGGAAGGCATTACCGCTTTCAAAAATCAGGTGCGCAACGGCAGGCAGCCGTTGGGTATCATCCCGGCTTTTGGCGCCACACCCGCGTTGCCGCCCAATGCTTTAAATGATGTTTTCGGCAGAGTGCGCCAGTTGGTGCGCACCATCAAAGGCAACGAAAACTACAACGAAAGCATTGGCAATGTGCTTAGAATTATTGGCGAAGAAAGCGAAGACGATGTGAACACGTGGAAACCAATACTGAAAGTGCAGATACAGGCAGGCTCGCCCAACATCCTGTGGGTAAAAGGCAACAGCAGCGGCATCAAAATTTGGGTAGACAGGGGCGATGGGCAAGGCTTCCGTTTTCTTGCCATAGACACCAGCCCCGATTATTTGGATAAGCACCCCCTGCCCGCCCAGGGGCAAACCGCCTTGTGGAGGTATCAGGCCATCTACATTTTAAAAGATGAAGAAGTGGGCGAAATAAGCGACATACTCGAAGTAAGCGTGAAAGGCAGGGTGGAGTAGATGATTTGAATTATCATCCCCCTTTGAAGGGTATAATCCCCCTCCACTCCCCCTTGAAAAGGGGGAGAGTTTGGTATGGAACACCTGCCCTGTTCTCCCCTTTAAAAAGGGGGAGTTAGAGGGGGATG
>CAYSGX010000009.1:7512-21938 GCA_964430605.1 uncultured Chitinophagaceae bacterium | reverse complement strand
GGGTTGACCAAAAAGGAACTTCACAGGAAGCATTATTGGCACTTCTCAATTTGAACATAAACGCCTTTGTTTTTTATCAACCTTCAATCACAATTTTTCACCCTAAAATATACTTGTTTGAGGGTAACGACAGGTCAGAACTAATCATTGGTTCCTCAAACCTCACATCACAAGGGCTTTTCACAAATGTGGAGGTATCATTGCTTGTAAGTATTGACAACAGCGTTGAAGCAGATAAAAAAATTGTTGAGCAACTGAAAGATTATTTCAAAGGCATTTTTGATTTCACCGACCCAAACCTGAAAAAACTTTCCAAGAAAATCATTGCTGACTTGGTGAAAGCTAAAGTTGTTCCGACAGAAGCAGAACGCAAAGCTGCACAGGACAAAGCAGAAAAAATGGAAAGAACAGAAACCGAAAACATCATTTCAAAAATATTTCCAAGAAAAGCCATTGAAAAAAATAGAAATGAAATCAGGATAACTTCATTTCTAATATTTAAACTTGCAGCATAATGGAATTTGACGAATTTATAGCAAAACAAAACGCAGACTTGAAACTTTTACAAGAGTTAGATTTAGCGTGTAAAAAGAAGAAGCAATTTATCGGGAGATTTGTTTCTGTTGGTTTCACTGATAGAACGGCATTATATGTGGTTGTTGATGAAACGCCCAAAAAATATATACTCAGGTTTGCATTGGGTGAAAGTATTTATCCTGATTGGGGTATAGAAACCAAACTTTTCAAAACCGAAGTTGAAGAATTGATACTCGGACGAGATTATATTGAAACAATTTTTCCACCAAGAAACTAATATGCTTAAACTATTTTCAACCGACAATAAAAAGTTTTTAAAAACTGTCCATAAATCAGAAGCCGAACTCAATAAGTTCCTTTCTGATAATTGGCAAAACTTCTTTCCGCAATTTACTTTCATTAAAAGTGAATTTACGCTTGATGGAAATGTCAGAACTAAAGGTGGCTCTGGTAGAATGGACATACTTGCCTTCAATCCTAAATCAAACAAGTTTGTAGTTTTTGAATTGAAAAGAGATTTGGATAAAAACTTACGGCATCAAGTAAGCGATTATAGAGATTTCATTGAAGACAACTTTCATAAAATCTATTTGCTTTCTGCTCAAAAATATAATGCTGTTTTGCCAAAGCACGAAGATGTTTCCGATAATAGTATTGAAGTTGTATTAATCGCAAAAACATTTTCAGTAAATGATGTTGAGAAAGCAAGGAAAAGTAAAAATGAAATTACACTGATAAAATATTTATGGTTTGAAAACCAACTTTTATTGATTGACTACTTGAACAATGACCCTGATGATTTGATTGAGAAAGAAAATGCAGAGAAGATTAAAAAGATAAAATCAATAGTTGACAACAAACCTGAACTTACGGATGCAGAAGCATTTTTATTTGGAAAAGAAGAAGCGAAAAGATTATTCAGAATTTTTTATGAGTACTTGAAAAACCTTGGAGAAGTTTCAATTACTGCTCAAGCAACAAAAATTAAAGTTCAGTTTGGCGATGAAACTTTCTCGGTAATCGGCTATGCTGGCAAAACAGGCAGAAAATGTTTTCTTGTAATCAATACAAATCTTGATGAGATTACTACTCTGGGAAGTATTGTTGATGACCGTGTAAGACCCGGGAAAAAAATGAAAGGGAGTATTGGCGGTGAACGATATGAAGTTTTTGTAACAACAGAAGATGAACTTTTAAAGATGTTGTCAATTATTGAAGCAAACTACAGAAATCGGAAGTAGTAGAAGTTTTAAAAATTACCAACCAAATAATTTTAAAAGAGCATTTCGGTTTGACACAAAAAGAAATAAAGTTGGCTCACAGTATTTGGAAAAAACTTTTTTATAGAAGGTTGAATAGAAATAAAAGTTTATAATAACATGAGCATCATAACACACGACCCATCAGAATACATTAGAGGAATCCAACAAATACTTATTTCCGACAAAAAGAGAATTGGCTTCTTATTTGGCGCAGGTAGTTCATTGGCTGGGAAAAATGAAAAATCATTGACAGTTTCTGCTATTGGGAAAATGACAACAGAAATAGTTGAAGCAGTAGGGGGAAAAGAAGAAAAATTTAAAAATGCGTTGGATGAAATTAAACAAGAACTTGGTGAAAAGAATTTCAATGTTGAAACTATTTTATCTAACCTCGAATTAAAGTCTTCGGTTATAGGTAAATCAACATTAAACTCTTTGCAGAAAGCTGATTTTAAAGAACTAATTACAGAAATAAAAAAGAATGTTAGAGAAAAGGTTAGTGTTCATAATGTTCGTTTGTGTAATATATCTACTAAAGAAGAATTCACCCAAATAGTATCTACAGACATAGTAAGTGAATTAGTTCAAACTGATTTTGCTAATTGGATAGGACAAGCGGAAAGAAAATATCCTATCGAAATATTTACAACCAATTATGATTTTTTATTTGAGCTTGGTCTTGAGTATAAAGAAATTCCGTACTACGATGGGTTCTGTGGAAGTCTCAGACCGTTTTTTAATACAGAATCAGTGGAAGATTTTTCTTTTTTAGCTAAACAAACTAAACTTTGGAAAATACACGGTTCGCTTGGTTGGCATTTCGATAAAGATACTGGGAAGATATTAAGAGACCACCCTGATGATTATGATATTCTTATTTATCCTTCTAATCTTAAATACAAAGATTCAAAGAAGCAACCTTATGAAAGCTTACTTGACAGGCTATCGAATTTCATAAAACTGGGTGATTCAATTCTTATTACCTGTGGTTATTCTTGGGGTGATGAACATATAAATTCGAGAATTATTTCCGCATTAAAAACAAACACTACATCGCACGTAATAGGTCTAATCTTCGACAAGCCTGAATCACTGACAAGAGAATCCAAAGTGGCAAAAATAGGATTGGATAATCCTAAAATTTCATTGTATGCATCAAGAAGTGCAGTAATCGGATGCAATTATAGAGAATGGGCACTCAAGTCTGAACCTTCAAAAGACGATACGGTTAGTTTAAATCTGTATTTTGATGAAGACGCTCATTCTAACCCTGCTGACGAGTTAAATAAAAAAGTAGAGGAAATTTGGACAGGGAAAGGGGAATTTATTCTGCCCGATTTTAGCAAACTTGTTCGGTTTTTAAATGCGATGATTAGCGACAATGAAATCAAAAAGTTTGGTCAGAATGTCAAAAAGTAGAATAACAGAAATAGGAGAAATTGATAGCATTAGCGGAAACAGCATTTCTGTTAAGTTGTTTGATAATATAAAGTCAAATATGCCTGTGATTGATGGGGTTGTATATCGTGTCGGGCAAATTGGTTCGTTTGTTAGGATTCCGTTAGGATATGCGAACTTATATGGAATTGTAACAAAAATTGGTTCAGGAGCTATTCCTGATGGCTTAAAAGAAATCTACTATAAGGATTATGATTCTTTTAAAAACACGAGTTGGATAAATATTGTTTTAGCGGGAGAGCAAGTAGGAAAAAGATTTGAAAGAGGCGTAACACAATATCCAACTACAGGTGATAAAGTTCATTTGGTAACGATTAACGACTTAGACATTATTTATGGTGGTTATGAAGATTCAAATTCAATAAAAGTAGGCAACATAAGTGTATCAGAAAGTTTAGATGCCAAAATTGATTTAGATAAACTTATTTCAAGACACTGCGCTATTGTCGGTTCTACGGGGAGTGGAAAATCAAATTCTGTATCTGTATTGTTAGAGGCGATTGCCAAGAGAAGTTTTCCAAGTTCAAGAATTTTAGTTATTGACCCGCATGGAGAATACAATGATGCTCTTTCAAAATATTCAAAAGTTATTGAGGTAACTTCCGAAAAAGAAGAAACCAAATTACAAATTCCTTTTTGGGCACTTCCATTCAATGAGTTGGTTAATATTTTCTCTGGAAATTTGACTGATGCAAATAGAGATTATATTAGGGAAAAAGTTGTAGATGCTAAAATACAAAGTGCAGAACAAAATAAAATTGAGGTCAAAAAAACATCAATTACAGCTGATTCGCCTATACCTTTTAGCATAAAAAGACTTTGGTTTGAATTAGATGATTTTGAAAGAAAAACATTTCAGGCAGATAGGGTTACTGTATCAGAAAAAATAGCAGAGGGTGATATTGAAACTCTAAAATCAAATGAGTATCCACCAGCAGGTTTTGGAAGCAGTGCGCCATTCTTAAATCAAAAAGCAAAAGGAATTCTTGGTTTTTTAGATAGTATGAGAAACAAGTTGAGTGATAGTAACTATTACTTTTTGTTCTTGCCCGGCAAGTTAACGCCTGACTCAAATGGGAAAATAGAAGAAGATTTAGACAGCATGTTTTTTAACTGGCTTGGAAATGAAGTGCCTATTACAATTTTAGATTTATCAGGTATTCCAAGCGAAATAACGTCTTCTATTTCAGGAACACTTTTAAAGATTATTTATGATGGATTATTTTGGGGAGTGAATACAAAAGTTGGCGGAAAGAATCAACCATTGCTAATTGTTTTAGAAGAAGCACACAGTTATTTAAAAGCAGGTGAACATTCCATTTCATCAAGAACAGTTCAGATGATTGCGAAGGAAGGAAGAAAATACGGAGTAGGATTGATGCTTGTTACACAAAGACCTTCCGAATTAGATGAAACCGTTTTAAGCCAATGTGGAACGATAGTAGCATTGAGAATGAATAATACAAAAGACATAGGACATATACGGTCTGCCGTTCAGGATGAGTTGCAAAGTATAGTGGATTTGCTGCCAAGTTTAAGAACGGGCGAAGCGTTAATTTCAGGCGAAGCAGTCAAACTTCCATCAAGAGTGAAATTCTTTAAAATTGCAAATGCACCAAAGAGTTCTGACCCCAAATCTTCCAAGAGGTGGCTGGAAAAAATTGAGAATGCAAAAGAAGAATACAAGAAACTATTAAAATCTTGGCGTAATAAAAATTATAAAATATGAGTTTACCAGAAATGATACCTGTAAGTTCATCCAATATTGACAGTATTGGTTATGATGAACAAAATGAGCAAGTATATGTGCAATTTCTCAATGGAAGTCTTTATGTGTATAAAGGCGTTCCGCATCACGAATTTCAAAATTTGATTGAAGCACCTTCTCATGGCTCTTATCTTAATAGAAATTTCAAAAACGTTTACCCGTATGAGAGAATAGGCTAAAATTTTGATTTCGGTTACAGACAACTTTGACATTTCACCGCAAGCAGTGAAAAAACAAGCAAGAGTTTTCAAAAGCGTTCTGAAGTTGGACAAGAACTTTCACATCTACATTCACTGCAACCGTGAATTGATTGAACAAGGAATTGAGAAAGACGGAAGGAAATTTTACAAAATCTATTTCAACGAAGAAAGTTAAGCGAAATGAAAAGCCACTCACAAAAAAATACACTCTTAAAAAACGCTGAAGGCAATTTATGAACCGTATAAAATCTTCGGCACATCTATTTATATCTGAAAAATGGTGATTTGTATGAATGTTCAATGAAGCCAAAGCCGTATCTTTGAGCGTTTAATTTTTGCCCATGTTTATTAATGCTACCGAGATTACTTCTGCCGAAATTGTTTCTGATAATGTAATTCATCAACGCCTGCTGTTTGCTTATGAAGCAGCGCAAAACTATATACAAGGCGACTTGCTGGAGATTGGCTGTGGCGAAGGCAGAGGTGTTGAGTTGCTGGTGCAAAAGGCCGCTTCTTATACCGCCATAGATAAAATTGCAACAGTGGTAGATAAGCTGAAAGCAAAATATCCGAAGGTGAGCCTGCTGAATATGTTGGTGCCGCCTTTCACCGGCATTCCCGATAATACTTACGACAGGATTGTAACTTTTCAGGTGATAGAACATATTGAAGAAGACGATGCGTTTGTGAAAGAAATTTACCGTGTATTGAAGCCGGGCGGTGTTGCCATTATTACCACGCCCAATATTAAAATGTCGCTGACCCGCAACCCGTGGCATGTAAGAGAATACACACTTACGGAATTGCAGGCTTTGCTCACAAAATATTTTTCCGAAGTAAAAATGCAAGGCGTATATGGCAGCGGGCGTGTAAACGATTATTACGAGCGCAACAAAGAATCGGTACAGAAATACAAGCGGTTAGATATTTTTAATTTAGAACAACGCCTGCCGCGAAAAGTATTACAGTTTCCTTACAATATTCTGAACAGAATTAATCGTGATAAACTGCACAAATCGAACGACAACCTGGTGGCCCAAATCAACACCGGAGATTATTGTTTGAAAATAGCCGATGACAGTTGTTATGATTTTTTCTGTTTGGCTTATAAATAAACACACCCTATGAACACTACTGTTTTCAATGCCGGAAAATTTTCCGAAGAAAGCATCGCTTCGCTGAAAAAACAATTTGATACCGCAAAGCCCTATCGCCATTTGGTAGTAGATAATTTGTTGAGCAACGATTTTGCTGAAACCTTGCTGGCTAATTTTCCGAAGAAAGACGACATGCGCAGGCATTACGAAGGCTTGAACGAAAAAAAATCGGAAGGCTCTAACTTCGATGTATATCACGCTTCTTTTACTGAATTAAGACAAGCCATTGCTTCAAAAGAATTTACCGATTTTTTAACAGCAGTAACCGGCATCCGGGATTTGATTTTACCCGATGATTTTCGCGGGGCAGGCGTGCATCAGGGCAGCGATGGCAGCTTCCTGGATATTCATGTCGATTTCAATATTCATCCTGTTTTGAATTTGCACAGAAAGCTGAATTTTTTGCTTTACCTGAACAAAGACTGGAAAGATGAATATGGCGGCAAGCTGGAATTGTGGAACGAAGATGTAAGCGTATGTGAATCGGAAACTTTACCAACGTTTAACCGTATCGTAATTTTTGAAACCAGTGATATTTCCTATCACGGCTACAATAAAATAACAGTGCCCGAAGGTGTTTTCAGAAATTCGTTTTTCGCATACTTCCACACGCCAATTAACGAAAACAACAAAGTGAAATATCACGACACTGTTTTTAAGCCGCGCCCTACCGACAGCGGCTCTAAAAAAGTAAAAACCCATGCCAAAGAAACCGTAAAAAACCTGGTGAAAGGCGCTATGAGAACTTTAGGCATTACTACCTTTTTCAAAAAGTTTGAATAAGCCTTAGTAACCTGAATTGTCCACCATAAATTGTAAAATACAATTCAGTATTTATTTCTAAATTGCCCTTACTTAAACCAAACCAACCACAATGAATTTTAAAAGTAATCTTGTTTTATTTGTTTTAATGATGTTTCAGCTAAGCACATTAAAAGCGCAACAGCCCATTTCTATTGTTTCAACCGACATGCCTGTAGCAGGCAATAATATTGTTTCACTGAAAGATATTACCCCCACAGGTATTACGCCCGGAGCAAAAGGCGCTAATATTATGTGGAACTTCAGCAGCTTAACAACCGACATTAGAGATACCGCTAAATGTATGCAGCCTTCAGCTACACCATACAGCAGCACATTCAACAGTAACTCTAACTTAGCAATTACGAGTAATGATACCAATTACTTGTTTTTTAACAACACGGCACAAACTTTTAAAGTTACAGGAGCCGCTTTATGGGTAGATACTATTAAATCTACAGTAGCTACGCCTTTCACCCCTGCATTCGATTTGTATAGATTTCCTACCGAATATAATGGTGCTTTTACAGGAAGTTATTCTTTTACACAGCAGATAACAATTAGTGGCACACCTGTAAAAATAGACTTTACTTCTAATTATGCCGACACCATTGACGCATGGGGTATAGTACAAACTCCTTTGGGTTATTATGAGTCTTTAAGACAAAAGCGCATAGAGAGAACAAGAACTATTATCAGTGCACAAATTTTTCCATTGGTATGGACACAAGTTTCCGACACCCGCGATACCACCACCGACTATAACTGGTTGGCTAAAGAAACCAAACTGGCTGTTGTAGATTTTGAATATGATTCTAACAAAGTATTAAGTGGCGTTACTTATTCTAATTTAGCGCCTAAACCTATTGCCCGTTTTACCAATACTAATAATGGCGCAATCTATCAGTTTACCAATACTACTTACAATACCAGCGGCACTACTTATTCATGGAATTTTGGCGATGGCTCTGCAACTACCAGCCAAACCAATCCTTCACATACTTATACTCAGGGCGGGCAATATCAGGTATGCCTCACTGCCACCAATAGTGTGGGTAGCAGCACTTATTGTGTAACGGTTACGGTGGCAGCAATATGCCCCACTATAACTGCCAACGCTACCTCAAACAATGCCACCTGTAACAGCAGCGATGGCTCTGCGAGTGTTGCGCCAACAGGCGGTGCAACGCCTTACACTTATTTATGGAACAATAATGCAACAAGCGCAAGCATATCTAATCTTGCCGCGGGAAGCTACACCGTTACCATTACCGATAATAATGGTTGCAGTATCACCGCTTCTGCTAATGTTAGCAATGCAGGCGCGCCCACTATTGCCATAGATAATGTTGATGATGTTTTGTGCAACGGTGGCAACGATGGCGCTATCAGCATCTCTGTTTCAGGTGGTGCAACGCCTTATGATTATGAGTGGAGCAATGCAAGCACTACCGATGATATTACCAATTTACCTGCCGACACCTACACTGTTTCCGTTACCGATAATAATAATTGTTTGGCAGTGCAAACGGTTGTTGTTTCTCAACCTGCTTTATTGCAAGTTGCTGCCGATAATATTACCAATACATCGGGTGGTAATACAAATGGCGCTATTGCCATTACCGCTACAGGCGGCACACCCTCATACAATTATTCATGGTCAAACGGCTCAACGCTTCAAGATATTTCGGGCTTGTCTTGCGGCAATTATAGCGTAACAGTTACCGATGCCAACAATTGTGAAGCTAACGGCACTTACTTTGTCGATTGCTCAGTATCGGTAGTGAATATAGCTGAAAACAATTTCAGCATTATGCCAAACCCCACTACCGGAAAAGTATTTATTGAAGCAGCTACAGGCAATGCTTATCAGGTTCAGGTAATGAACAGCCTGGGCGCAGTATTGCACAGCGAAAATGTTTTTGGAAACAGCACCATTGACTTAACTGAACAAGCCAAAGGCATTTACTTTATCAGCATTACCAATGCCAATAATAATAAAATAATGAAGCGCATCGCTTTACAATAACAGCAGAAGCGATTGCTAAAACAAAAAAATCCCCGTAGCGAATTTCGTTACGGGGATTTTTTATCAGTTTGAAGAACTCTTGGCAATTAGTATTATACCGTTGTCAATTTTTGAGTATAGAAGAAAAGTTTTCTTTTCCATAAATCCATAAAAATTTATCAATCTTTTTTAGGTCATATTCAGTTATGTTGTAAAAGTTTTTGAAGTCAGAAATTATTTTTTTGAACTTAACAAAGTCTTTCAAATCAGACTCTTTAAAAACTGAAAATTTATCGCGCTTTTTATATGCCAATAAAATCTTTTTCACAAAGTTGTCGTAAATAGCATAGTCATCTTGATTATGCCAGTTGCAATATTTAGTAGCAAAAGAATAAAAGTTTAGTTCCTTGTTTGTATTGCTCAACTTAATATTATGTCCAGAAGCAATTTTTCTAACAATATCAGGATTTCCACTCTTCAAGTCTTTATCAATATTCAGTTTTTGAATATGCTTTGCCATATTAAATGTCCCGAAAATATTAGTGCTGTATAAATCATTTATTACACTGATTTTTAAAAGAATGTCTTCGAGTTTTTTGTTTTCTGGAAATGCTTTAAACAGTTTAATAATTGCTTCGTCTGCTTTTACATATCTGTCATTTTTTTCAAACTTGACAATGTATTGGGCTATCAGTTTGTTTGATGGGGTTTGTAATTTTTTCATGTTAATAGATTTTATGTTTAGAAATATGGAAAGGAAGTAGCAAAGTCGAAAACCACCTCTCTTGTTTACTTAAATTCGTAATGTAAATTATCAAGCACAGCAGTTACTTTTTTTCGAATCTTATTATTCGCCATAAATCTTGAAATATACGCACTGTCAATCAGCCACTTTCGGTTAACTGACCATTCAAGCACTACGTTGTATTTACCTTCTCTTTCTTTAATTATGCCTGTTATTTCGCTTTTGTGAAAGAAGCCACTATAATGGGGTGCGTTAATATTAATTTTCCCTCTGTCGGAAATATCTACATTTCCAAGAAATTTAAGGTTGTCTTGAATAATTTCATAAACCTTATCTTTTGGTTTATCGGTTTTGAAGCTAATACTTTGATTTCCTTTGAACATATTTTTAGGTTTTAGTGGTATTATAATGCTTTTGATTTGGTGTCTTTTAAACTCTTAAATAGTATTTAAAAAAGTAAAAAAAAGGGATAGTAAAACCGCTCTTTATTTTACTTAAATTCATAACGAAGATTATCAAGCGCAGAATTAGCTTTTTTCTGCATTTCGTTGTTTGCCATATATGGTAAGATTAGTAACAGTAAACCTATACCCATAAAACATAGTGCAACAAGAATAATGACAATCCATTTTGGGTTAGCAGCCCATTCAAGTTCAACGGTATATCTTCCTTCTTTTTCTCTTACCGTACCTGTTATTTCACTATCGTGAGCGAAACCACTGTAACGAGAAGCATTTATTTTTATTTGCCCTCTATCTGAAATATCAACATTACCGAGAGTTTCAAGATTATCTTCAATTACTTGGTAAACCTTTTCTTTCGGCTTGTCTGTTTTAAAGTTGATATTTTGACTTCCTTTAAACATAATTTTAAGTTTTTAGTGTTAATTAAATTGTTTTTGAAATTGTATAGATTCTATCAATTTCCCTGAAGGTTTTTAATTTGGTGTTTTGTATTATTATGATTGGAATAACCACGCCCACATAACCAAAGGCTATGCAGAATAAAATAATGAAGTAACCTAACAGGTTTATTTTGCGATGATAAGTTATTTTAATTGAGTTAGGGTCGTCCTTATTTCTTAGTTCAATTGTTAATGTTCCTTGCGCAATTGAATCTTCAATTTTATCAGAGTGCAGGATTAGTTTATTTCCACTTTCTTCAATATGATAAAGAAATTGAAGTTCATTATAAAGAATACCTGCAAAATTGTTTGACTTTGAATTTATTCGTTTTTCGCTAATGATTTTTTTATTTATTGACCAACGAATTGCAATGAAAATTACAATCAAAAGAATTACTCCTAATATCAACTGGACGGTTTTAAATGTCAGTTTCATTGTTTCAAGTATCAGTTGCACCGCTTCCAGTGTGTTATTATCAGGCTTAATAAAAGTGATTTATGACTTTAAAAATGTATTGTGTTAAGAGTGTTGTGGAAAGTATAAACACCAGAACATTGGTTAATGTCTTGTTGAAGTTTGCCGGTATGAAATAATAGAATAGTTGTTGAGCTATGAAAAAAGCCAATAGTATGATACCAATATTGTAAAAAATTGCTTGCTTGAAATGTCCATGCAACAAACAGTGCAATGCTCTTGTCATGCCACAACCGGGGCAATCGAACCGCAATAAATTTTTGTGAATACAGAAAGAAGTCGGATTGTTAAACAGAAAGTCTGTCGGCAAGAAATATACTATCAATAATCCAGACATTAATAAAACAGTAGAAAGGTCTCTTGCTGAAATATTTTGTCGAATTGGAATATTTATTTGATAATGCGGTATTCCTTTACTCATAAGAATTTGATTTTACAAAAGAAATGATTTTTTATCAATTAGGCAAATTTGCCTAATGTAATCTTTGCTTATAATATTCTATTTACCCTTGTGAAATATACACGGGACGATAAATTTCTTAGAGCAGTCGGGATTAGAATTAGAACCGTAAGGATTGAGCAAGGGTTGACTCAGGAACAATTGTCGTTTAAAGCTAATATTGAATTAAGCCAGATTAACAGAATTGAATTAGGAAAAATAAACACTAGTCTTAGTCATTTAAAAATAATAGCTGACGCTTTAGAAATCCAGCCAAAAGATTTGGTGGATATAAAAGAAGAACACTAAACAAAAATCCCCGTAACGAAATTCGTTACGGGGATTTTTTATTGGTGAGATAAATTCAGTGGTAATTACATTCTGCTGATTAACTCATCGCCAAATTCAGAACATTTAATTTCTGTTGCGCCTTCCATCAAGCGGGCGAAATCGTAAGTAACACGCTTGTTGCTGATAGCCGATTCAAGGCTGCTGTGAATCAATTCGGCAGCTTTAGTCCAACCGAAATATTCGAACATCATGGCTCCTGAAAGAATTACCGAACCCGGGTTTACTTTATCCAAACCGGCATATTTTGGTGCAGTACCATGCGTAGCTTCAAATATTGCATGACCCGTTACATAATTAATGTTAGCACCCGGAGCAATACCAATACCACCAATTTGTGCAGCCAAAGCATCGCTTAAATAATCGCCATTCAAATTCAAGGTAGCAATTACATCAAAATCTTCGGGGCGGGTTAATACTTGTTGCAAAGCAATATCGGCAATGGCATCTTTAATCAACACTTTGCCGGTAGCCAACGCTGCTTTTTGCTCTTCATTAGCCGCAGCTTCGCCTTTGGCTTTCTTGGTGCGCTCCCATTGGTTCCATGTATAAGTTTGTTCGGCAAATTCAGTTTCAGCTAACTGATAACCCCAATCGCGGAAAGCGCCTTCGGTAAACTTCATGATGTTTCCTTTGTGTACCAACGTTACGCTTTTGCGCTTGTGTGTAACAGCATATTCAATAGCCGAACGAATTAAACGCTGTGACCCGATTTTAGAAACCGGCTTAATACCAATGCCTACATTGGTTTCAAAATCAGCATCTTTCAGGCGGGCGGCTTTTAAGTATTCTTTGCCACGCTTTTTATCATTGAAGCGAATTTTTCCGAAGTCTTTTTCAAATTTCTTTTTCAAAAACTTCAACACTTCAGTAGCCTGCTCGCTACCTGCGGCAAACTCAATACCCGCATAAATATCTTCTGTGTTTTCACGGAAAATAACCATCTCTACCGCTTCAGGGCGTTTTACGGGAGAGGGAGTGCCTGTATAATATTTCACGGGGCGCAAGCACACATATAAATCTAAGATTTGGCGCAACGCCACATTCAGCGAGCGAATACCGCCACCTACAGGTGTAGTTAACGGGCCTTTAATACCCACTAAATATTCGTTGAAAGCCGCCAGGGTTTCATCGGGCAACCAGCTACCCGTTTTGTTAAACGCTTTTTCACCGGCAAGCACTTCTTTCCAGTGAATTTTCTTTTTGCCTTTGTAAGCTTTTTCTACCGCGGCATCCAGTACACGCACCGATGCTTTCCAGATATCGGGCCCGGTGCCATCGCCTTCAATAAATGGAACAATAGGTTGGTCGGGCACTTTTAGTTTCCCGCGGTTGATTGTGATTTTTTCTCCACTCATAATTATAATTTTTGTTTATGGTAACTATTAAGGGCAACAAATTTAATCTTTTTTGGTTTGGAGCAAATTTTCTACGGAAATAACCTTTTTGTTAGGTTCATCTCATGCTTTTAATCAAAACTTCGTATTCATCATGTGAACCTATCCGGAACCATTTTTTGAATTTTTGAAAAGCTGCTGCTAAATGTATCATTAGCGTTGTAAATTAGCTGCCATTATTCCCGAAAATAAATTTTCATGCAAAAGCAATCTGTCTTTTATGCCGTAGTTTCCATTTTCTTCTTCTGGGGATTTATGGCTGCGAGCAACGGAATTTTTATCCCGTTTTGTAAAGAGCACTTTCAGTTGTCGCAGTTTCAAAGCCAGTTGATTGATTCCACTTTTTACGGGGGCTATTTTATCGGCTCGCTGTTGCTGTTTCTTTACACCGCTTTCCGCAAAAAAGATTTTGTAAACGAGCACGGCTACGCGAAATCATTTTCCATCGGGCTGATTATTTCTGCCATCGGTGCGCTGTGCATGATTCCTTCTTTGCACATTGGCAGCTACGGCTTAATTCTTTCTTCGTTTTTTGTGATTGCGCTTGGCTTTTGCCTGCAGCAGACAGCCGCCAATCCGTTTGTTGTGCTGCTTGGCGAAGAACGAACGGGAGCGCATCGCCTGAATTTGGCAGGAGGAGTAAATTCTTTCGGCACTACCATCGGGCCATTGATTGTGGCTTACTTTTTATTCGGAAGCATTTCAGCAGTTCATTCGGGCGGCAAGGTGGAACTGAAAAACGTGGACACGCTTTATATTGCGCTTACCGTGCTTTTCCTCGCGCTGGCTTTGCTGCTGCGTTTCGTAAAAATTGAAGAAAGCAAAAACGAAAAATCAACGGAAGAATTTTCGATTGCGGCATTGAAATTCCCGCAGTTAAAGCTCGGCATGATTGCCATTTTTGTTTACGTGGGCGTGGAGGTAACC
>CAYSGX010000009.1:0-7502 GCA_964430605.1 uncultured Chitinophagaceae bacterium | reverse complement strand
AACCATCCAAAGCAACATGGGCGCATTGCTCAATACACCTGAATATGGCAGCATACCGAGCGAACTGATTTTTCCTTTTATTTCTCTCTACTGGGGCAGCTTAATGATAGGTCGCTGGACAGGCGCGAGCGAATCGCTTTCAGCAAATAAAAATACGCGCAAAATTTTGCAGATGGTTTTACCCTTCATTGCGTTTGCGGTGGTATATGCGGTTAATTATTTCAAAGCGCAGGGAATGGAAAATGTTCATTTGAATGATGTGTTCATACCTTATCTCGGCTTTGTGGTATTGATGGTTGCGGTTTCGTATTTCAGCATTGAAAGCTCTGCGAAAATGCTGCTGGCGTTTTCGGTGGCTGCGGTTTTGTGCATGTTGGGCGGTATGCTTACAAGCGGAAATATTTCGCTGCTGTTTTTCCTGAGCGGTGGACTGTGGTGTTCGGTGATGTGGCCCTGCATTTTTGCGCAGGCAATCAAAAACATGGGCAGCTACACTTCGCAGGCATCGGCATTCCTGATTATGATGATATTGGGTGGAGCGGTGATTCCACCATTCCAGGGCTGGCTTGCGGATGTAACCAGCATTAAAACTTCTTATGTCATAACTCCGCTTTGCTTTTTATACCTCGCCTACTACGGCTGGTGGACGTTGAAGAATAACAAGGGCGAAGAAACAAAAGCAGCGCATTAAGTACCCTCTGTAAAACAAATAGCGCTCTTCGGGTCGGCTCAACGCAAACTCCCCGCTCACTTTCTTCGTAGCAGACACTGTGAAAAAAAATGGTAGCGGATACTACGACCAGGTGGGGGATGTCGTGCAGAACATGTCAAACAGCTAAGTATTTTTCGTGCATAATGCCTATTTGATTAAATTAGGTGAATCTGTTTCGATATTCTCAAAAATTTCGCTTGAACTCATTTTCGGCTTGCCTCGTAACTCAATCCACTCACCATTGTCAGGTGATGTTTCAGGTTCTGTCGGGTTAGAAATTCTACGCCACTTAATTTTTCCTTCATCTTGTCCTGTAAATGGATTGAGCCGTGAATATTCTAAAATCTGACAATTTTTGACCTTATAAACCGGATTGTTCTCAATGTCTTCAAACTCTTCTGGTAAAATTCTCTCAAAACCAACTCTCGCAGCACGTATCAAGTCTCCGTGTGTAACAACTAAAATTTTATTTCCGTCTTGTTCTCTTGCCCAAGTATTCATAAGATTACGAATACGCTCATTCTTTACACCCCAAATACTTTCTCCACCTTCAAAGGCTGTGTGAAATGGGTCTTCGTACATTAACTTATCTGTTACCTCATAAAATTCTTTACGCTCGGCAATAGTCAGCGGTGCGTGAACACCCCAATTGCGTTCGGCAAGGCGGTCGTCAATTTCCCATTTTACCTCTGGGTTGTTTGCAGAAATGTTTGCGGCAGTTTCTCGTGCACGGTAGAAACTTGAAACAAAGTGAGCATCAAATTTACCAACATCTTCAATGTTTTTGTTTATCCATTCCCTTGCTTGTGTTGCCTGCTCTATACCTTTTTCTGAAAGTCGTTGCTTATAATCTATGCGTTGACGAACAGCCAAATTTTCTTGTGTTGTTACATCTTTTCCAAGTTTATCACGTTTCTGAACAACGTTAGCTTCTGATTCACCGTGTCGTATAAAAACTATGTGGTTTGGCATTCCCATAATGGTCAAATTTTTTAAATGGTTTATTTTTAATGTTGTCGTACTATAAATTGTGCTATAATATTAAGTTATAGTTAATCTTTTCTTTTAGCAGTCGAACTTCTTTAGCCATATCATCACCGAAAATTTTCTTTCGATTCACAGCGTTTAAACTTGGGTGTATAACGAAAGCTACTTGAATTTTACGCTTATCTATGTCTATTGCTTTGACTTGTACATCATTTTCAAATATTTCTTTTACTGTCTTTGCAAGTTTCCAGTCGGCAGTTTCAACAGGAAATACTTTATTGAACATTTTAAGAGGAACTAATCCTAATAACAAAATCAACTTGGGGCGAACTGTCTGAATTTGAAGTTCTAAAAATTTAAAACAATCTCCCCTATATTTCTCATCTTTACGATTTAGCAAACTTCCTGTATTCTTTGCTTCGCCTTTTCTTAATCCCATAAATACATTACTAAAGAAACAATATTCATTTGGAATGCCTAAATCCTTCAGTAGTGTTCTCAAATTAATCCAAGTTTTATTTTCGCTTGGATTTTCACTCCTTTCGTCATCGTCTTTAAATTTTGCAAATTCAAATTCATTATTAAAATCTTGTCCTAAAATCAATACCTTTCTATCAATGATTATGTCATTAATATTTCCTTCCCAAAGACCGCTACCTGCCGGAAAAAATCCAATATTTCTCTGCCTTTCAATGGCGACCATTTTTTCTGTACCAGAATAATTAATGTTTTGCTTTGAAAGTTCAAATAATTCTTTTGATGTCGTCATATTATCTTGGTTTTATTTCTCCCACTGTGTAGTAGCATACACTACTACTCTACTTCACCTCCAACCCAAACTCCCCGCTCACTTTCTTCGCAATATCATAACCTGCATCGGCATGGCGGATAACGCCTAAAGCGGGGTCGTTGTGCAATACCCGTTTCAATCTTACAGCGGCATCGTCAGTGCCATCGGCAACTATTACCATACCTGCATGAAGCGAATAGCCCATGCCCACGCCACCGCCATGATGAAACGACACCCAGCTTGCCCCGCCTGCCGTGTTAATAAGGGCGTTGAGGATTGCCCAGTCTGCAACCGCATCGCTGCCATCAAGCATGGCTTCGGTTTCACGGTTGGGCGAGGCTACGCTGCCTGTATCCAAATGGTCGCGCCCAATTACAATGGGGGCTTTCACTTTTCCTGTTTTTACCAGTTCGTTAAATGCCAAGCCTGCTTTTTCTCTTTCGCCCATACCCAGCCAGCAGATGCGCGCAGGCAGCCCCTGAAAAGCAATTTTTTCTTTTGCCATTTTTAACCAACGCAACAATCCTTTGTTATTCGGAAAAAGTTCTTTCAGTTTTTCATCGCACACTGCTATATCATTCGGGTCGCCACTTAATGCCACAAAACGAAACGGTCCTTTTCCTTCGCAAAAAAGCGGACGAATATATGCAGGCACAAAACCCGGAAAATCAAAAGCATTCTCAACGCCTCGTTTATCTTTCGCTTGCCCGCGCAGGTTGTTTCCATAATCAAATGTAATTGCTCCTCGCTTTTGTAATTCAAGCATTTGGCGCACGTGCTTCGCCATAGTATCGAGCGACAGCTTTGAATATTTTTCAGGATTTTTTTCTCTCAGAATTTTTGCCTCTTCCACGCTCAAGCTTTCGGGAAAATAGCCAATCAGTTCATCGTGGGCAGAAGTCTGGTCGGTGAGCGTATCGGGCGTAATGTTTCTGTCAATGAACCGTTGCAGCAAATCCACCACATTGCATACCACGCCAATCGAAACGGCTTCGTTGTTTTCTTTCGCCTGCAACGCACGATTAATCGCTTCATCAATATCGTGATACATTTCATCGAGGTAGCGCGTATCTAAACGCTTCTGCACACGCCACGCTTCCATTTCGGCAGCCAGACAAACGCCCTCGTTCATGGTAATGGCTAAAGGCTGCGCACCACCCATGCCGCCCAAACCTGCGGTAACATTCAGCGTACCTTTCAGCGTACCTCCAAAATGTTTTTCAGCCAACGACAAAAATGTTTCGTAAGTGCCCTGCACAATACCTTGCGAGCCAATGTAAATCCACGAACCCGCAGTCATTTGTCCGTACATCATCAAGCCTTTGGCTTCGAGTTCGCGGAAGTGTTCCCATGTTGCCCATTTGCCCACCAGATTGCTGTTGGCGATGATTACGCGCGGGGCATTTTTGTGGGTAGGCAGTATGCCCACAGGCTTACCCGATTGCACCAAAAGCGTTTGGTCTTCATTGAGGTTTTGCAAAGATTTTACGATGAGATGAAAAGCGTCCCAGTTGCGGGCGGCTTTGCCCAAACCGCCATATACAATCAGTTCTTCGGGTCGCTCGGCAACTTCGGGGTCGAGGTTGTTCATCAACATTCTCAGGGCTGCTTCCTGTATCCAGCCTTTGCATTGCAGTTGTGTTCCTGTGGGGGATTTTATTACCTGTGTTTTCATGTGAATTATGGATTATAAATCTATGTGTAAGTGAAATGATACCGTATCGTCAGGATAAATTTATTGAAACTTAATTAAGTCAGGCTTTGGTAAATTGCCAATGACATCTGTTTGAGATTTTTTGTTCTTGCTGCCTCACCCCCGTCCCTCCCGAATCAAGTTCGGGAAGGGGTGCGCATTGATTGAAGTGTTGTTATATACTTCAATGGGGTGAGGCTTTAATTCTGAAAAGATTTTGCGGAGAGAGAGGGATTCGAACCCTCGATATCGTTTCCGATATACACACTTTCCAGGCGTGCCAATTCAACCACTCTTGCACCTCTCCGTAAAGCAATACGCAAAAGTATCGCAATTCTTACTTTATTGTAAGTAAAAACGGAATTATATTTTTAACGGAATGCTGATTCGTTATGATTTTTATGATAAATGAAGATATTACAAATCATAAATCACCATAAGTATCATAATCAATCAGCGTTCTGTTTTAATTTTTAAACTTCCGAATTAAGATTAAAAAGTTTCACTGCATTTTGCGTAGTGAATGTTGCAATTTCTTTGACGGAAATCTTTTTTATATCCGCTAATTTTTCGGCAACAATTTTAGTGTATGTGCTTTCGTTTCTTTTGCCCCGATAAGGCACAGGGGCTAAATAGGGCGCATCGGTTTCCAGAACTATATGGCTTAAATCTAACTGCTCAACAACTTTATCTAATCCTGAATTTTTGAATGTTACCACACCGCCTATTCCCAAATAAAAATTCAAATCAATGCCTTTTTTTGCCTGCTCAACAGTTCCTGTGAAGCAATGCAGTACACCCTGTAATGTGCCGTCTTGTTCTTCTTCAATAATCTGCAAAATATCGTCTAATGATTCGCGGGCATGAACAGCAATCGGCAATTGCAATTTTTTTGCCCACTGAATTTGTTTTCTGAAAGCGTCTTTTTGCTGCGGAATAAAAGTTTTGTCCCAATAATAATCCAAACCGATTTCGCCAACCGCTACAAATTTTTCAAACTTAAAATCTGCCGTTTGTTGAAATAAATATTGCTCTACCCAAGCCAAATCGTGCAAATAATTTTCTTTTACTGAGCAGGGGTGTAAGCCCATCATAGCAAAGCATTGCTGCGGATATTTTTCGCAAAGCGCATACATTCCTGCAATGGAATCAGCATCAATATTGGGCAATAGAAACTTCTGAACACCTGCATTCACAGCATTTTGCAGCATAGCATTGCGGTCTGTATCAAACGCATCGGAATATAAATGGCAGTGGGTGTCTATGAGGTAGTTTTCAGTCATCAGTTGGCAGTTTTCAGCTTTTCTGTAGATTTCCCGCAGATTTCGCAAATTACGCTGATAGTTGTCGTATATAATCTGCGTTATCAGCGAAATCTGCGGGAAACAAAATATTAAAGTGTTGCAAAAGTATAGCCTTGTTCAGAATAATATTGCAAAACCTTTGGCAAACATACTTTCAGCCTTTCATAAGCCTTATGCGAATCGTGAAAAACAATAACCGAACCTGCCGAAGCATTTCGCTTTACATTTTCAAAACATGCTTCGCCTGTCAGTTTGCAGTCAAAGTCGCCACTTAAAATATCCCACATCACTATTTGGTATTGCGTGTTGAGCATTGAATATTGTGAATAGGTAATACGACCGTAAGGAGGACGAAACAAGAATTTATGATTTCGGATTTCGGATTTATGATTTGAATTTTGCATTTCTATTTCCGCTTTTTGTATATCATCAAAATAAATTTCATCATCGGTTTGCCAGCCGTTTAAATGGCTGAAAGAATGATTGCCGACAGCATGACCGCTTTGAATAATTTGCCGAAAAATTTCGGGATAGCGTTGTACATTTTTTCCCAAAACAAAAAAAGCAGCCTTAGCATTATATGCTTCTAATTGCTGTAAAACCCATTCGGTAATTTCGGGCGTTGGACCATCATCAAAAGTGAGAAAGATTTTTTTTTCGGCAGTATTTATTTTCCAAATCGCTTTTGGAAAAAGTTTTTGAATAAGTAAAGGGGTTTTGGTGAAGTACATTGATGTAAAAGTAAACAGTTCAGCACAAGTCTCAATACTATAAAATACCTTTGCAAAAATTCTCGGTTTATGAGCGTAAGAGTAAGATTTGCCCCAAGTCCCACAGGTCCTTTACATATTGGCGGTGTGAGAACTGCCCTGTACAACTATTTATTGGCGAAGCAGCAAGGCGGCACGTTTATCGTTCGCATAGAAGATACCGACCAAACGCGCTTTGTGCCGGGAGCAGAACAATATATTTTCGATACGCTGGAATGGGTAGGGCTTATCCCTGATGAAAGCCCTGTGCATGGAGGTAATTATGCGCCTTATCGCCAAAGCGAGCGCAAGGCGATGTATAAAGATTTTGCCATGCAACTGATTGAATCGGGACATGCTTATTATGCTTTTGATACGCCCGAAGAACTGGAAAAAATGCGCGAAGACCTGAAAGCGCAAGGCGTACCGAATGCGCAATATAATAACGTTACACGGCAGTATATGAAAAACTCGCTGTCGCTTTCGGCAGATGATGTAAAGCAAAAACTTGAAAATGGCGACCCTTATGTGGTACGCATTAAAATGCCGCGCAACGAAGAAATAAAATTTGAAGATGAAATTCGCGGGTGGGTGAGCTTCAACACCAATCAGCTTGACGATAAAGTGTTGTTTAAAAGCGATGGTATGCCAACGTATCACCTGGCCAATATTGTGGACGATGATTACCTGATGAAAATCACTCACGTTATTCGCGGTGAAGAATGGCTGCCCTCTGCGCCTACGCATGTTTTTCTGTATCGCTCTTTCGGCTGGGAAAATGTGATGCCTAAATTTTCTCACCTGCCTTTGATTTTACGTCCCGATGGCAACGGAAAATTAAGCAAGCGCGATGGTGACCGTCTCGGCTTTCCTGTGTTTTCATTAAACTGGACTGACCCCGCCACAGGCGAAAAATCAACAGGTTTCCGTGAAAGAGGTTTCTTTCCCGATGCCTTGATAAATTTTCTGGCTTTCTTGGGTTGGAACCCAGGCACACAACAGGAAATTTTCAGCAGGCAGGAATTGATTGATGCTTTCAGCATTGCAAGAATAGGTAAGGCAGGTGCGCGTTTCGATTTTGAAAAGCTGAAATGGTTTAACCAGCAATATTTTAAGTTGTCTCCTTTAGAAGAAGTAGCGCAAAAAGTAAAGTTATTATTGGCTGAAAAAGGAATCGAAAAAGAAGATGCTTTTATTTTGGAATTTACCCGACAGATGTTAGAGCGCGTAACTTTCTTTAATGATTTTTATGATTTAGGCGGATATT
>CAYSGX010000008.1:20941-22058 GCA_964430605.1 uncultured Chitinophagaceae bacterium | reverse complement strand
CCCTACGCCCGATTTAACGGTAGGAACAGTAAAAGCAAAAGATAATGTAGTGGTGGTAGGCACGTTTCCTAATCCGTTTCAGAATGAATTTGTGGTACAGTTTTATGTAGAAGAAAGCAAAAAAACTTCTTTAAAAGTGATTGATGTTTTAGGAAAAACTGTTTTAACAGAAACTTACCGGCCCAGCAAAGGCATTAATTATGTGAAAGTGAATACTGAAAAATTATTACAGGGCAATTACATTTTAATAATGGAAACCGGGAAAGATACTTACAGAAAAAATATAGTGAAGGTTAATTAAACCCAAACTATGCAATAGTTCGCTCCTTTATTGCATAACTTGGGTATAACTTAGCCAATACTTTTTCGCTGTCTAATTCACGCAAAGCGTCTGTTGCAATCCAACGGGCGCTTTTGTGTTTTTGTAACAATAGTTTTTCTGCGGTGGCAGTCGCTTTTTTATGCAGTGCCAAACTTCTTTTACCCATTTGGCGCAACGCCCAGTTCACCGCTTTTTTTACAAAGTTTCTTTCATCAAAAGCATATTGTTCTATTAAGCTGAAAAAAGAAAAAAACTTTTCATCGGTAGCTTTTTTATCATGCACAGCCAATGTTGCCATTAGGGTAAAGCCTGCCCTTCTCACAAACTCTTCATCTCTGGTTGCCCATTCTTTGGCTTTATCGTAAGCAAAGGGTGTTTTGTCGAAAAGGTTGCCGCAACACTGGTCGCATAAATCCCACGAATTAAAATCTGCAACCCAAGCCTCCATTTGTTGCTCGGTTACTTGTTCATAATCATCAATAAAAGCGGCTAAAATTCTGGCTTCATGATAGCCGGTTTCCCATAATTGCAACGCTAACGCATGTTGTTTTTTATGTTGCTTTGCCAAATCCCGTAATACAGGAATACCAATGCCAAAACCCTTTTCAGTATTAATACCAAAACGGGCCTGCCCCGCTTTATTATGTTCGTTGTTTAACGATTTCAGATAGGTGATAATTTCTGTTTTTGCGGACATAATACTAATTGTATTTCAAAACCTTACAAACTTACACTAAGAAGCTGTTTAAAATTAGCTTTTCTCGAAATTTGCTGCCGTTGGCTGAAGCCTAACGG
>CAYSGX010000008.1:1252-20931 GCA_964430605.1 uncultured Chitinophagaceae bacterium | reverse complement strand
CGAATCTAATATAGGTTGTCCTATAAATTGCTCCCGATATTCATCCTGTCGTGTGGACACATTTTTATTATAACCACAATAGAAACATAGTTGTTACGTCTTTTTTTATAGCGCTTTGACTTTACTATTAAGGCTTGACCTGCTATTGTGTCCACATGGTAGGATATTCATTAGGGTACATTAAAGAAGTTTGCAATTTTAAACAGCCTCTAAGAAAAAATCCTACTTCTGAATTACCAGCTTACTTTGGCTTCTGGCATTACCCGTTTCGGCATTAAGCGTATATACACCGTTGGCAAGGTGCGATAAATCCAATTGTAATTGCTTGCTGCCGTTAATGCGGTTTTTCGCCACCAGTCGGCCTTCTGCCGACCATACTTCTATTTCAATATCCTCATTAATCTTAGCCTTAACCGTAAATATACCCTTGCTTGGATTTGGCTGTATTTGTACAATCGGAAGGTTACTCTTGGTTAAATTTGAAATGCTGAGCGGGTTGTCAATTTTTCTGCAAAAACTATATGTTACCAATTGTGAAGTATTGCCGTTGTTCAGGTCTTTTTTGTAACCTTCTAAAGTAACACATATACTGTCAGAGCCATTATCATCAATTCTTACCACGCCATATTGAGCGGCTTTGATGAAAAACTGATAGAAAGTACCCTGACTATAATCGCCTCCTTTAAATGAGCCGTTGTTTTCAATAGGGCCGGCTTGTAGTACAGGATATAAATAAGGTAAATCTTGCGCTGCGGTAAAATCGCCATTAGTGCCGTTATCAATCGCAAACATGTGGGCATCGCCATTGATGATAAACATATTTTCGATGGCATTGTCGCGCATAAATTCGCTAAGTTCTCTGCGTTCGGCAGGGTGCAAACGCCAGTTATCGTCTAAAGTGCCATACCACGAGTAAGAGCCTACCCAGCAAATTAACTGATTATTATTTTTAGCCTGAATCAATTCATTTTTAAACCATTGTTTTTGAGCCGCGCCCATTGCCGAAGAGGTAGAGCCTGTGCCACGCTGGCTGCGCAAGTCGCTCATAATAAAACGCACCCTGCCAATAGTGTATGCGTGATAAATGGCATTGGTATCACTGCCTGCGCGTTGCTGAGGAAAATCATAATGCGGAAAGTATTCACTATATGCTTTTCCGGCACTCACAGCACCGGCAGCATTAGGCCCGTCATCATCGTTGCCGCAATAGTCGTGGTCATCCCATACATACGATAAAGGTAAATTTCTGAATAGTTCTACTTGTTTAGACCTTGAAAACACACGGTTTTCGTAAGCATTGCGATGCTCGTTCACATCTGCCGAATTAGGGTCGGCATAATGCAGGTCGCCACAGTTTAGATAAAATAAAGGGTCGTAACCTAAAAAATCATCGTAGGTATTGGTATTAGGCTCGCGGTTACAACTGCCTGCCATAAATACATAACTAAACGCTCCTTCGGCAGGGGTTTTAAAAGTGCCTATAGCTTCTGTTCTGTTATCGGCAATGCCACCGGCTTCTATCTGATAATAATAAGTGGTGCCGGGCTGTAAGCCTGCAACTTGAAGGGCAGCGATATTATTGGTGTTTTCTGAAGCGGCAGAAACATTGCTGTAAATAAAAGGCGCGACAGGCGGATTGGCCGTAGAAAGAGCGGCTCTTACTGTAGATGTCGTGTCAGTAAGTTTGGCTCTGATGCTAACACTGGTGGGCTGCAAAGCGCCTGTTAAAGAAAATAAGACTTCGTTCTGTGCCATTAATCCTAATGGGAAGAACAATAATAGTAATAGCTTTTTCATATGATAAAAATACGCACAAAAATGAATTGTGGCGATAATTCGCTATACCGGGTAATCCGAATTGGGTTAAAGCTTCTATTCAAGTTCAGTGCTGACAGGCGGTTTTGTGCCGTACTTAATAACTACATTTGGGGCAAAAAATACCTTATTATTAGGTCAGCCCCAATATATGGTAGAAAGGGTCAGAAACTATATCAAAAATCAGGAAAAGTATCGTCAGGATTTATCATTTAAGCAAGAGATAGAAAAAATGAGGCTTGAATGAATGAATGATTAAATAATACAGACCGTTAGTTTCGCGGACTTAGCGGACTTTAGTCCGCCATAAAAAAAACTATTTTCCTTTAATCCCCTGCCTTTGGCTTCAGCCATTGGCATATTAGCAAAAAATCTCTCATTTCGACAGGTTAAAACCTGCTGCATTTTTCATGACCAAAGGAAAATTTTATCTGTTTAATGCGGGCTAAAGCCCGCCTACCTGCTCCAAATATTATTCATTCCCAATCACTTACAAACTATCACATTTTTGTCACGCCTAAAGTTTCTCATATTTTTCCTGCCTGCCTATTCTTGCACTTGTTATGCAAAAATTAGTTTTTGGAAACTTTAAGTTAAGCCGTGAATGGGTGCTTTTGGTAGCTGTATTACTGGCTTTTGTATTGATCTTTTTTTTCATTTGGACTTGGTATGAAATTCAACTTACCGCCCTTCACCTTAAACACCAATTAACATGAAAAAGCAACAGGAAACTCCCGAAAAGAACACAAATCTTTCACAATCAGTGCTGCAAAAACTCCAAAAGGAGGCTTTTAGAGCTTGGCTGTCATTATTATTCCTATTCCCCCTTTGGGGCTTAGGAAGTTTTGGAGCTTTCGCCCAAAACAACGCCCTCCGCTTCGATGGGGGCAACCAGTGGTAAGTTCACAATTTAGACAAAAGCAGTTTTCAGCAAAAAGCTATTTCCCTGATTTCACCAGTTTTATCATGCCCACCCAATGCATCATAACCATAATATAGTAGGTAGGGTCTATTTCAAACCACTTTTTGGCAAATTTCGGGCTATCGGGAAATTTGTGATGATTATTCTGAAACAATTCGCCCATCATTACAAAACCCCACGGCTCAGAATTTTTAGACTTGTCGCCATTATTGAAATTAGCATAACCGTATTTGTGCCCTGCCCAGTTTACAATAGCGCCATGAATAGGCCCCATTAAAAAATGAACAGGCAACAACAAATACATCCACCATTGGGTAGCGAAAAAAACATAAAACAAAGAATACGCTACACCAAAAGCTACACGCACCATCCAGTTGTCGCCAATTTTATCAATACGCTCCCAAATTGGCAAATTAGCGCCAAACTTCGCATCGAAATTGAGCGTTTTGTTTGCAATACCCTGATAGATTCTTTTGGTATGAATCATCATTCTGAAAATATCTTTAAAGAAATGTGGCGAATGCGGGTCTTTCTCGGTATCGCTAAAAGCATGGTGCTGACGGTGCAGCACCGCATAGGCGCGCGGCACTAAATAAGAAGAACCCATTGAAACAAAAGTTGTGAGATAATAAAAACGCTCCCAAAACTTATTCATGGTAAACATTTTATGCGAAGCATAGCGGTGCAAAAAAAACGTGTGGACGAACAACGATAAAAACCAGTGTGCTAAAAAGAAGATTAAAATAGGCATGATAAAAAAATTAACTTGTTGACTGTGCAACAAAGTTCGGCAATAAAATTTAAGGTTTATTACAACTTATACCAAATGTATTTATAAAGTAGTTCGATATTTTCCGGTATAATGCCGTAGCAACAGCCGTTTAGGACAATGTAATTGGACTATTACGGATGTGCTAACGGTATTAACACAAGAATAATACATCTTTTTTGTGGCTGTAATTACGATTCAAACAGCAAAATATCAGGGCGTGTTCAGCATCATTAGAGTTATTACAAAATCATGGTAACTTTGGCGTAATAAATTTATTGTGTTTATGGACATGTTGAAGCAGCATATTGAGGCTATTATTTTTACTTCGGAACAACCTACTACCGTTAAAGACATTCAGGAATGCTTAATGACTACCTATGGTTGGGAAATGCTGAAAGAAGCCATTGAAGAAGAGTTGCAGGTAATTGTAGAAAAATATACCGATGATGCTTTTTCGTTTGAACTGGTGCAAATCGCGGGGGGCTGGCATTTTATGACCAAGAAAGATTATTACCCTACAGTGGCCACTTATTTACACCAGAAATCGAGAAAAAGGCTTTCTACTTCGGCAATGGAAACGCTTGCCATTATCGCGTATAAACAGCCTATTACCAAAACCGAAATGGAAAGTATTCGCGGGGTAAGCTGCGACCACACAGTGCAAAAGCTGTTGGAAAAAGAATTAATTACCATTGCCGGCAGAGCCGATGGGCCGGGCAAGCCTTTGTTATATAAAACCAGCGCGTTGTTTATGGATTATTTTGGTATTAACTCGCCAAAAGACTTGCCTAAACTGAAAGAAATTGAAGTAGAAGAAAATATGATTGGCGAAGCGCCCGAATTTGAACAAAATTCGCAAGAGCCTGTAGCTGAAAATCAGGAAGTTGTTGTTACAGAAGAAGTTACCTCTGCTGAAGAAAACAATACTACTACTGAAAATTAAACTTGTAGCTCCTTATTTTCTTGGCATCATTTGCTGTAACATTTGCTGCACTTCTTCGGGCTTTTTATTTTGCATCATTTGAGTAAGCATTGGGGTAATATCTATCATTTGCCCTTTAGCCGGAATTTCAAAGTTTTTGTCTTCAACCGCTTGTTTTTTAGGCACGATTGTCATGCTGTTGCTTTCACCTGTTTTGCTGCTTTTTGAATCGGCTTTTAATATAAGCCCCTTTTCAACACCGGCATTAGCTAAGGCAGGCTGAACGTTCAGCGCGTTCCATATTCCCGACAAATCATAAGGGAAAGCGGTGGTAACCCAAACACTGCCTGTGTGGCCGCCATCGGCAGTGGTATATTTAGTGCATTTATAACTGCTGATAGTTGAAGTAGCGGTAGTGGCCGTTAACACCGTTTTTGCATTAATATTCATTACATCTTGTCCGGTAATTGATTTCATTAGCGATAACAACCCGCCCAACTGATTCATAGTGGTAAGGTTAATTTTCCAGATAGTAGGCTGTGTGCCCTCGCCCAACACTGCCAATAATTCATTCTTTTCTGTATTCAGAATAATTCTTCCAAAACCTTTTTGGTCTATCATGGCTTTTTTTCCCTTCACCAGCATTTTAAAATCACTTATACTTGGCGCGGTATCTTTTACCGATTGCTTGTAAGTGGTTTTAATGTTCAGAATACCTTCAAAATCTTGGGCGTAAATAGAAAAACTGAAAAGAGTAATGATGAATAATGTGCAAATATTTTTCATGATTTTAAATTTGGATTACTGTTTTCAAAGATAGTGCCATTATATATACTGTTCTCAAACAGATTTTGGAATCAAAGCTGTTTGAGAACAGATATACCGAACATTCCGGGCTTTGATTTTTCTAAAACCTGAGTTGTTTCGGTATAAACAGAAGATAGTGTTATTTTTATGGTGTTGCTAAAATAGGCGCAGAGACAAATGTTATACGAATTTATTTTTCAGTGTTTTCATAAACATAAAGTGAGGTACTTACTTTGTGGTGGCGTTGCAGTAAATATTTATGGAATAGCAAGAATGACTTCAGATGTAGATATTTTATTAGATTTTGATAAAAATAATTTAGAACGCTTTCAAAGTGCTGTATCTGAAATAGGGTACTCTCCTGCAATTCCTATTTCTATTTTCGAGTTAGCAGATACCGCGAACAGAAATAAACTCATAAACGAAAAAAATTTAGTGGCTTTTTCTTTAGTAAACACCATGTCGCCACATGTAACTTTAGATGTAATTGCTGATATGCCTTTTGTATTTAGTGATTTATGGGAGAGAAAGAAAACAAGAGCAATGAAAGATTATGAGTTACATCTTGTAAGCATAAAAGACTTAATTGCTTTAAAAAAATATGCAGGGAGAATTCAAGATAATCAAGATATTGAGCTATTAAAGAAATTAACAGATGAGTGATTATATCAAAAAACCAAAACGAGGCTATTATTATTCTCTTACTGAAGAACAATTTGAAGCAGGCAAAAAGCGCACTGTTGAAGAAGTGTTTCAGTGGCTGGAAGAAACCAACCGTTTTATTTGGGAAGCCCAAACGCCTGAAGAAAGATTAAGAGTAAGAAAAATGAAAAATATTGTTTGGGACAAAACAGAGTAATTTTATTTAAGCAATATACTTTCCAAAAACCAACACTGCCACTACCACAGTAAACAAAGCAGCTATCAAAACCGCTCCCGCAGCAATGTCTTTTACTTTGCCTATTTGTTCGTTTTTTTCAGGGTGAAGTTTATCGGCTAAAATTTCAATGGCTGTATTCAGCATTTCTAAACCCATTACCAAACCAAAACATAAACTCACAGCTATCCATTCATAAGCTGAAATTTGAAAATAAAAACCTGCGGCAGTTACTACTGCTACTGCCAATAAATGAATTTGCATATTACGTTGCGCACTAATGGTAAGCCACAAACCATTAAAAGCATAACCGAAACTTCTGATGAGTTTTTTCATTTGGTGTTTTTTCGGTCATTTTACTTCAGTCGTCTTAAAAGTCTGATTAAACATAAAACTTAAAATAATTAAAATAGGCAACGCAAGCCAAGCTGTAAAAACTAATTCAAGACCATTTTGTCCACCGCTACCATAGCAAAGTATTTGTCCGTTTGTAAATAAAGGTGTCAAACTTGACTGAATAAAAATATACTCAAACAAATTGAACAAAGTAAGCCGAGTTTTTAGTGATTGTAATTTGTTCGATGTTAAAGCTGTGATATGTCTATAAAATAAAATTGGTAGAATCAGAGCTGCCAAAGTTGTCAACGTCCATATAATTGTCCAAGCTGTCGAACATTCGATACCAAAATTGCTCAAAAACATTTGAAGACCTAATAGTACGATTGCTGTAAAACTGGGAATGAATAGTCCAACTATTGCAAAAATCATTGTCGGTTTTATAAAGTTAAATTTCATTATTGTCAATTCGGTCTGTTTGGTGTTTGAGTTGTCTTGCCAGCATTATCACTAACTCCTCAATATACATCACTTTCAAAATCTCTTTCTCAATCTATCCTCCCCGCCACCACACAGCTTTTTTTGAAATGCTTTACTTCGCCTGTAGCATTAAAAAATTCAGCCCACACAATATGAATACCAATGCGGGCTTTTTTGCCATCATCGGTAATGCCATCCCATGTTAATGCACCTTCTGTTTCTAATAATTCATTTTTTACCAATTCACGAATCAGCCTTCCGCCCGAATCATAGATATTGATATTAGCTAACCAACCCGGCTCTTTAAATTGATAATGCAAATTCAACATATCGTTATAACCATCGTTGTCGGGCGAAAACGCTTCGGGGTTTAACCAAAAAGTGTTACCTGCATTTTCACTGTCGCTGTATTGCGAGTTTTTGTAGGCAGGTGTTGCAAAGCTCACGGTGCTTGCTGCCGATTGCCAGTTATTGGCATCTTGTGTGGAGCGGTTATAATTAATACGCTCCAGCGAAACTCCATTCTTATCATCAAGCAATGCAAAATGCCACTTTTCTTCATAAGCCAGTTCGTCAAATCTATTGAGCAGCGTATCCATTAAAATCACTGTTCCTGATTTATCAGGGTAATTTGGCATTCCCGAAACATTAATAATGTTTTTGGGGTTGGGCGAAAAATATCTGCTCTTAATATAATCTGCACCGGCAGTGAGTGCAACAAAACTTTCAGGCAATAATAAAAAACCTCTTGTGGTAATTCTTGCAAACTCTAACACTGAATCGCGCTTAGCAAAATCTGTTTCAACTATTAAGAAATTTTTCAGGTCAATAATTTTATTAGACTTGTTATACAGCTCTACAAAATCGCTTCCAAAAGATTCGGGATTAAACAGTACTTCATTAATAATTACATCGCCACTATCAGGATATTCGGCAACGCCAAACCGCACAAAATTTTCAGCCTGAATATTATTACCCGAACAATCGCTGACACCTAAAACCGTAATAGTATAAACGGTTTTAGGCTGAAGCGGAGCAGCAAGTGTAATTGCTGTTTCGCTTAAATTAATGCTGTTGCTAAAAGATTTCACGCTAATATTATCAGGCTGAATGCTAAACTGATTGGCGCTTACAATACTGCTTTGCAACAACGGCTCATTGAAAATTAAAACGAGCTGCGTATCGTTTTCAACCAGCACATAATCTAAAGCAGGCGCATCGCTATCAGGGTTTATTCCGTTTACAGAATTTTCTGCTCCGGGCGTGCCGCCAATGCTTGCCTCAGAGGCTTTCCAGTTATCAGCCCCGCTACAAGGGCTGCTTAAATCTATCATTTCTAAAGAGAAACCCCCGGATTTTTTCAGGTTATCTCTGTACCAACTGTCGGAATAAGTTACGGTATGAATAATATTTCCGGCATCATCTTTCAAGGTTAAAGTTTCTCCGGTATTGTTTAATAAAGGAAAGCTGCTTACACCCAACACATCGCCAAACAAACTAAACTCCTGAATATTATTTACGCTGCAAAGAATTAAATAAGATTGCGGTAATAAATTTTTATTTGGAAGTGTAGCGGTAGAAGTATTATCACTAAACTTCCACCCGTTTAAAGAAATAGTTTTATTGGTGTTGTTAAACAACTCAATATACTCTGCATTAGGCAGGCCGTAGCTTGGCTCAGGGTCGGCATAAATTTCAGTAATCAAAATATCAAATTGATTGGCTGCAACAGGCACTTCAATGGTTAAAGTTTGCAGCATATTTACATTGCCGGTGCAGTCTTGTATATTCTGAATGGTGAGCGTGTAGTTTAAAGAGGAGTCTATTTCAGCAGTAAAAATTAAACGCACTTCATTTTTAAAAACAATTACTTCCGCAGGGTTTCCCATGCCATTATTCAACGAATAATTATTCAAGTTTGCAGCAGTCGCACTATCAATAGTTTCTGAAAAAATAATCTTTATGGTATCGGGTAAAATAATTTCTAAAGAAATTGCATTGGGTGCAATAACATCTGTGAAAATTCCGAAGACACTATTATTTTTTCCGGGTGTGCCGCCATTTGCATCTAAAGACGCGCGCCAGTTTTGCCCTTCGCCACAAGCAGTGGTGGGGTCTATTCTTTCAAGTGTCCAGCCGCCATTCCTTTTAGAAGGGTCGTCATACCAGCTAAGCGCATAGTTTACAAAATCTATTACATTATTGCTGTTATCATAAAGCGTAAGGTCATCGTTGCTGTTGTTAAGGCTTGGCAAGCTATTCAGCCTAACCAAAATTATATCGTCAAACCCTCTTGCAATAAATGAGTCAACTACAGCGCTTCTACAAATCACCGCAAAACTATCCGCAGGAATGGTAAAATTTGGTAGCGTAATTGTAGTTGCTGCATCGGCAAATTTCCACCCGCTTAATGTAACCGGAAAAGGCTTGTTGTTTTTCAATTCTACAAACTCATCATTGGGCAGGTTTACTTGCGGGTCGGGGTCGGGCAATATTTCATTAATTACAATATCGCCCCGCTGAGGCAAATAATAAGTAAAAGGAAAATTATAGGGCAACATGATGTTTCCTGCAAGGTCGGCTACATTCTGAACCGATAAAATATTAGTTTGCCCATTAGGAAAAATAGTAGCAAAAACTAAATGCACCAGTGCATTATCATTAGCATCTATAGTTGCTGAAACAGGATTGCCAATACCATTATTGATGCTGTAGCTTGAAATGTTTTGTGCGCTGCTTGCAGTTACCGCTTCAGAAAACAATACATCAATTTCAGTTGCTGAAACAATAGTAACATTTGACACCACAGGCTTCACCGTATCAGGTAAAATATTCCTGATAATTACATCATCAAAAAAATACTGGTCAAAGCGGCTGGCGGTGCTGTAGCGGCAATAAACACCAAAATAATTGGTAGCAGTATAAGTATTATCGAAAAACTGCCCTTCAAAACTTAAATTATTTCCGCCCGAACAATCGGCAAAAACATTCCACTCGCCCAAATTGTTTTTGGTAATTTTCAGCCTGACGCTATTGGTGCTACTACTTGTCAAACAACCGGAAGTTCCGGTAAAAACTTTAGTGGTAGTTGTTCCTGTTTGTTTAAAAATATCTATCGAATCGGGTGCTGTTCCGGCTTCGCCTAACTGAACAAAATAACCGTTTAAGCTGCCCTTTAAATTTTGCTGGTCAGACACTAAATATACTCTCACATAGTTGGTAGAGCTTGGGTTAAAGCCCAGCTTCACTAAGAAATTCCATTCGGTGCTGTCTATTAAAGTATTGGGTGTTGCCAAATATAAAGCAGATGATGCCTGCGGGCCGTTGCTTTGCAATTCAAAATTGGCATTTACCAAAAACGAAGTGTCATCGCCTGCCCATGCAGGATTATTGACAAAATCGCCATCGCTGAAATTATCGGTTAATTGAGCTTGTGCAGCGTTCAATACAAATAAGAAAAATAAAGTTAAGAATAGCCTCATGCCTGTGTTTTCGCAATCTGAAAATAAAGATTATCCGCTAACTTTGCGCACCTAAAATTTATATAAAATGAAAGTTGCAGTTGTTGGGGCTACAGGCTTGGTTGGCTCGGCCATGTTAAAAGTGTTAGCCGAAAGAAATTTTCCGGTTTCAGAATTAATTCCTGTGGCTTCTGAAAAATCTATTGGCAAAGAAGTAGCCTTTAAAGGAACAAACTATAAAGTAGTAGGATATGAAGAGGCTATTAAGATGAAGCCTGCCCTGGCATTGTTTTCAGCGGGCGGAACCACCTCTTTAGAATTAGCGCCAAAATTTGCCGAAGCCGGCATTACCGTAATTGACAACTCTTCGGCATGGCGCATGGACCCCGGCAAAAAGTTAATAGTGCCCGAAGTAAATGCCGATGTGCTCACTGCCGAAGATAAAATTATTGCCAACCCCAATTGTTCTACCATACAAATGGTTGTAGCGTTAAAACCCCTGCACGATAAATACAACATCACGCGCGTGGTAGTTTCTACTTATCAATCGGTTACCGGAACGGGTGTTAAGGCAGTGCAACAATTAATGGATGAGCGTGCCGGAAAACACGATGGCGAAAAGGCATACCCTTACACCATTGACATGAACGCTTTACCTCATATCGATAAATTTTGTGAAAACGGTTATACCAAAGAAGAAATGAAAATGGTGAACGAAACCATAAAAATTATGGGCGATGAAGGTATTCGTGTTACGGCAACAACCGTTCGCATTCCCGTTATGGGCGGGCATTCCGAATCGGTAAATGTGGAGTTCGATACCGAATTTGATTTACTTGATGTAAGAAAACTTTTGTCGAATGCACCGGGCGTAGTGCTGGTAGATGATATTGAAAACCTGAAATACCCCATGCCGAAAGATGCGCACGAAAGAGATGAAGTTTTTGTGGGCCGGATTAGAAGAGATGAAACCCAGCCACGCACTTTAAACATGTGGATTGTTGCCGACAACCTGCGCAAAGGTGCCGCCACCAATGCCATTCAAATTGCTGAATATTTATTGCAGAAAGGGTTGTTGAAATAACCGTAAATTATCATACCATAAAAGAAGTTTCTTCGCAACGGGAAGCCTTTCTTATAGCTGTAACGACTTAACAGTAATAACAGCTATTAACAACAAACATGTGTTTTATTGTCTTAACTTTGAATCCATTGCTGAAGTGATTTCGGCATATCAACATTTAAGCTATGGCAACACCTTCAGGTAAATCTCCCCGCAAAAGAATTCCTTTTAAAAAACCTGCTTCGGACGTGTCCGGAAAATTTAAAAAAGAAGACGCTGATTCCTTTTCAAAGAAAAAAAATCTTGGCAGTAGCGCCTTTGATGTTTTCAAGAAGAAGCCTGCTGAAAAATCTTTTATTCCTAAGCAACATAAAATAAATGCTGAAAAAAATACACGCCCTGTATTTAAGAAAGAAGACAGTTTGCTTTTAGATAATAAAAAACCTGTCCCAAAATCGAAATTTGACCATAGCCCCAGACAGCTTAAAACCAAAACCGAATCAGAGAGTTTTGGTGATTCTACAGAGATTCGGTTAAATAAATATTTGGCCAATTCGGGTGTGGCAGCAAGACGCAAAGCCGATGAATTAATCAAGGAAGGAGCAGTTACCGTAAATGGCATGGTAGTTACCGAAATGGGTTATAAAGTACAGTCTAAAGACGTGGTGAAATTTCAGGGTACTGTGGTGCGCCCGGGCCGAAAGGTGTATTTATTAATGAATAAGCCCAAAGATTTTATTACTACCACCGAAGATGAAAAAGGCAGAAAAACAGTGCTGGATATTGTAAAAAAATATACCCGTGAAAGAATTTATCCTGTAGGAAGATTAGATAGAAATACTACCGGATTATTGTTATTTACTAATGATGGTGACTTAGCGCAAAAACTTTCACATCCAAGTTTTAACGTGAAAAAAATATATGCTGCCGAACTTGATAAGCCCCTTAAACCAACTGATTTAGAAAAAATAAGAGCCGGTGTGGAACTTGAAGAAGGTATTGCTTTAGCGGATGATGTGCAATATGCCGATGGCGATAATAAAAGAATTATAGGCATAGAAATTCATGTGGGCTGGAATAGAATTGTGCGAAGAATTTTTGAAGCCCTGGGTTATGAAGTGCAAAAACTGGACCGTGTGATGTATGGCGGCTTAACTAAAAAAGATTTACCGAGAGGCCGGTGTCGCACACTAACCGATCAAGAAATAGCTGCATTGAGAAGTGCTACAAAACAGAAAGAGGTTAAGTAGCTTTCAGTTTATCTCAACTTCACCGTGCACCCAAAAGCGCCTAAGCCGTATGAAGAATAGCCCAGTTCCATAAACAAGCCAAAGCGTGGCACAATCATGCTGCGTACACCGGCCAATACTCCGCCACGCATTTTCTGAGTGGCATTAATAACATCGGGATTAGCTAAGCGATGGTTAGAATTTGATAAGCTATAACCTGCCCAACCGCCTACATATAAATCGAAATATTCACGGCCTAATTTTTTATTAAACAATCCTTCTATAAAAGGAGTAAGATGATAGTTGGCGCGTAAGCCTAAAAAATACTGATTGTATTTGACATCTACGTTTTCATATTCGGTCATAGACTTGGCAACTTTTTCCCAGCTTACAAAACGAAAATAAGTAAACACAGGCCCTGCCGTAAGATTAGGCAATACCGTAACTTCTGCAGCAACGCTTAAAGGCATTGAAGTAGAATTTATTCTGTTAAACATTTGATTACCTACATGCACCACTACGCTGCCGGGCTTTTCAGTGTATAAAACATACTTATTTTCTTTTACCATTTGTATGCCTTGTGCTTGTGTAAAAGCGACAGCAATAAGCATTATAAGTAGTAACAGAGGCTTTTTCATATGCTGAATTTATGGGTTATTAATTGGTATTGCAAACAGTTATACGTAACAAGCCAAAAAAAGATATGGTTTTACAAGGAAAACACGATTTTTGCACTTTGAATAACTTTTTGGTGAAAACCAATAGTTCATAATCCTAAAATGCTACCAAAATAAATGGCAACCACCTCTTTCCCTAAAAGTAAAATGAATGTATTGCTGCTTGAAAACATCAATAAAGCAGCCGTAAAAGAATTTAATGAAGCAGGCTATAAAAATGTAACCGTGTTGCCAAAAGCGTTGAGCGAAAAAGAATTATGCGGCATCATTGCCGATGTGCATGTATTGGGCATTCGCTCTAAAACTACTATTACCCAAAAGGTTGTTGAACATGCGCAAAAACTGTTATCTGTTGGCGCATTTTGCATTGGCACCAATCAAATTGATTTACGTGCTGCAACAAAAGCGGGCATTGCCGTTTTTAACTCTCCATATTCCAATACCCGCTCGGTAGCCGAAATAGTAATTGGCAATACCATTATGCTCATAAGGCGCATTCCCGAGAAAAGCAATGCCGCTCACAAAGGCGGCTGGCTGAAAGACCACACGGGTTGCTATGAAATACGCGGAAAAACATTGGGCATTATTGGCTACGGCCATATTGGCTCGCAGGTTTCAGTATTAGCGGAAGCTGTGGGCATGAAAGTGGTTTACTACGATATTGTTCCAAAACTTCCTTTAGGAAATGCCATTCCTGTGAAATCGCTGCAGGAATTATTGAAAGTTTCAGATGTTGTAACGCTACATGTACCGGGAGGGAAAGACTCCGAAAATATAATGTCCCGCGCCCGTATAAAGCAAATGAAAAAAGGTAGCTACTTAATTAATTATTCCCGTGGCAGTGTGGTAGAAATTGAAGCCTTGAGAGATGCCATAGAAAGCAATCATGTTGCAGGGGCAGCCATTGATGTTTTTCCCGAAGAGCCTGAATCTAAAACCGATAAATTCATTTCGCCATTGCAAGGGTTTAAAAATGTAATTCTTACCCCGCATATTGGTGGCTCTACCGAAGAAGCACAGGTAAATATTGGTAATGATGTGGCTTCAAAGCTGATTCAATTTGTCGATTCAGGCGCAACGGTAGGCTCACATTCAGTACCCGAATTAAGTTTACCAATAATGCACAATACACATCGTCTGCTGCATATTCACCATAATGTGCCGGGCGTGTTGAGCGAAATAAACGGCTTGCTTTCTGAAATGAATGTAAACATTGCGGGACAGTATTTAAAAACCAACGATGCTATTGGCTATGTAGTGTTAGATATTGAAAAGAAAGGTTCTGGAAAATTACTCAGCGAATTGAAACTTGTAAAAAACACTATTAAAACCCGACTGTTGTATTAAATATATTTTTTCGGCAGAAAAAAATTATTGCCATGATGCAAGATTTAAGAAGAGATTATAAAAGCGGAGAATTGTTAGAGAGCAATATCAAAGAAAATCCTTTTGAACAATTTCAGGTTTGGTTTCAGGAAGCTTTAGGCGGAAAGATTATAGAGCCGAATGCCATGACGCTTGCTACATGCAATCACAACAAACCTTCAGCCAGAATAGTATTGCTGAAAGGTGTTGACGCGAGAGGTTTTGTTTTTTATACCAACTATCACAGCAGAAAAGGCAACGAGCTGGAAAGCAACCCACATGCAGCGTTATTGTTTTTTTGGGACGCATTGGAAAGACAAATAAGAATTGAAGGTGTTGTTGAGCGTATTGATAGAGCCAGCACCGAAACTTATTTTAAATCGCGCCCGAAAGACAGCCGTATAGGTGCGCTTGCCTCTCCGCAAAGCACAGTAATTGAAAGCCGTGAAGTACTGGAAAATAAAATGCAGGAACTTTCTGAAAAGTATCAGCAGGAAGATGATATTCCTGTGCCTGCTTATTGGGGCGGGTATCGTTTAGTGCCACATTATTTTGAATTTTGGCAGGGCCGCGCCAGCCGTTTGCACGACAGGATTGTGTATGAGCATGTTGCTGAAAATAACAGTTGGAAAATTTGCAGGTTAGCGCCTTGAAAATTATACTGAAAGTAGTTGAGATTCCGAAGGAAACGAAACGTACTATCAGTTAATACCGAATGTTCTGAACTTGATTTTTTCAGAACCTGAGTTGTTTCGGTATATTTAACTAATAATTATAACACCATAAAAATGTCAAAGAAATTTTATGCTTTAGTCTTGTTGATATTTATGCTTCAGGTAAATTTCATCAGCCCTGCTTTTGGAAAAGACGATATAAAAGAAAAACCTAAGAAACAGAAAAAACGCAAGAAAAAATCTGGCGGCAGTATTGAATCAGCAATGATTTTTGAAGCGCCTAAAACCGCTCAGGTTGTAGATTCTGTTGTTATTGTTTCAGAAGAAAATGTAAAAGAACAGGTTACAGAGAGCACTGAACCGGTTTTAAACCTAATGCCTGAATTTTCGCAAGATGCAATAGAAAAAACAGAAGTTGTTGTTTCAGAAGAAGCGAACAAGCCCTACACTTTGCCCGCTGAACACCTGGCTCAAAAAAATGAAAACCTTTACTCTATTGCCAGAAAATACAACATACCTGTAGCTGATTTAATATTGCTGAATAATCTTAGTTCAACAGAAATTAAAGAAGGACAAAAAATTGTTTTAACAGGCAATTTAGCAACTGCAAAAAAAGAAAATAGTTTGCCGGCTCAACAAGCTGTCGCAGCAGAAAGTAAAGCTCAGGCTGTTGATGACAATACGAACAACTCGAATAATATCTCGCCACAAGACGTATTCATAGGCTGCTACGCTGTAGCTGAAGAAAAGGCTGCCATTGCTAAAACCAATTTTCTTAAAGAGAAAGGTTACAATGCCGGCTATTTCTATATACCCGATTATGTGCTTAACGGCAAAAAACTGTATCGCGTTTATGCAGGGCCTTTCTCAGACCAAAAAACAGCAAAACTTGCTTTAGCTGAAATTCAAAAATTCAGAGAGACGGCTTATATTTTTAAGGTTAGGTAATGGTGTTGGGCTATGGCTGGAATTGCTTTGTGGTTATTTTGTTTTCGACTTGCCAAGTCTTCAAGACTTGGTAAGTCTGGTCTTGGAAAAACTACGCTAAACACATACGGGGTTTAAACCCATCGTTATTTAATAGGTCTTGTGCGTTTGCAAATGCTTTCTTATTTCTCAATCTTGATGCTACATTACCGGTTCAGCAAATAAGTTTTTAGTGCCTCATAGTTTGCTTCCATCTTTTCAGCGTGCTTGCTTTTGTTGGCGACTTCTTGTAAGGCATCGGGTACTTTAATTTTTACCCGCAAAGTTTCTTCTACCACATCCATAAACTTGGCAGGATGTGCTGTTTCAAAGAATATGCCTGTACTACCCGGGTTGGTTTTTTGATATTCTTTCAGCGCGGCAAAACCCACCGCCCCATGCGGGTCGAGCGTATAATTATCATTCTGAAAAACATTAACCATGGTGGCTTTGGTAGCTTCATCGCTGAACGAAAAACCTGTTAAATCTTTTTTCACGGCTTCATAATCGTTGTTATACAATGCCATGATGCGGCTGAAATTGCTGGGGTTGCCCACGTCCATAGCATTAGAAATAGTTTGTTGCGATGGCTGCGGATTATAATTGCCCGTTGACAAATATTGTGGAACAATATCATTGGCATTCGTAGCCGCTATAAATTGATGAATTGGCAAGCCCATCTTTTTTGCCATCAGCCCGGCAGTGAGGTTGCCGAAGTTTCCGCTAGGCACACACATTGCTATATTTTTGTTATTGGCATTTGCGTTTTTAATTTGAGCATAAGCCCAGAAATAATAAAACGACTGCGGAATTAACCTTGCCAGGTTAATAGAATTGGCAGAAGCCAGCGTAATATGTTGTTGTAAAGAATTATCGGCAAAAGCTTTTTTTACAAGGGTTTGGCAATCGTCAAAAGTGCCGTTAACCTCTAAAGCATGAATGTTTTTTCCTAAAGTGGTTAATTGCTTTTCTTGCAGAAAACTCACCTTGCCCGAAGGATATAGAATTGTAACATTTATATTGGGCACATTCCAAAAAGCGTTTGCCACCGCGCCACCCGTATCGCCCGAAGTAGCTACAAGAATATGAATTTGTTGATTGTCGTTTTTCAGAAAACAGGCAAAGAGCCTTGCCATAAATCGTGCGCCTACATCTTTAAAAGCTAATGTCGGGCCATGAAATAATTCGAGTGCAAAAATATTATCGCGCACTTTTACCAATGGTATTTCAAAGTTCAGCGCATCGTTTACAATTTTCCGAATGATAGCTACCTCAACATCTTCATTCAGAAATAATTTTGCTATTTCAAAACCAATTTCCTGTAAAGAATATAGATGTAAATTTTCAATAAAACTTTTTTCCAGTTGCGGAATATGTTGTGGCATAAACAGCCCATCGCTGCCCTGAATACCTGTTAACACAGCTTCTTTTAACGATACTAATTTTGATGGTTCATTAAGGCTGTAGTATTTCATTGAAAATTCTTTTGTTAAACAAGTCAGGTTATTTTAGGGCTAAATAACAGCTCTTATCTTCAACAGCTTTTCTAACAAATCTTCTAACTTATCGAGCTGTAACATATTCTTGCCATCGCTTAACGCTTCGGCTGGGTTAGGATGTGTTTCAATAAATAATCCATCAATACCCACGGCTATGCCTGCCTTGCAAATGGTTTCTATTAACTCGGGTTTGCCACCTGTAACGCCTGCCGGTTGATTGGGTTGTTGCAGCGAGTGTGTAGCATCTAAAATTACAGGCACACCAAAACTTTGCATTACAGGAATGCTTCTGAAATCTACTACCAAATCTTGATAGCCAAACGTAGTGCCTCTTTCAGTAAGCATCACTTTTTGATTGCCCGTGCTGCGCACTTTCTCTACCGCAAACCGCATACTTTCGGGCGAACTGAATTGACCTTTTTTGATATTTACCCATTTACCACTATTGCCGCAAGCCAACAACAAATCGGTTTGACGGCACAGGAAAGCGGGTATCTGCAAGTAATCAACTACCGCTGCAATTTCATTTACTTCGTGCGACTCGTGTATATCGGTCAACACCGGCACATTGTATTGTTTTTTTACATCGCTTAAAATATTCAGCGCTTTATTGAAATCTATTCCGGTGAAAGAATTTAAGCTGGTGCGGTTGGCTTTTTTGTAAGAGCTTTTGAAAACATACTCAATGCCCAATCGCTTACATATCGCTGAAACTTTTTCAGCTACTAAAAATGGTGTAACGTCATTCTCTATTACACAAGGTCCTGCAATAAGCAACAAAGGTTTCTTCATAAGTTCAAAATTCTAATTCAGATAACTATCGGAACAAAATTCAAAATGATACTGTCTTTGAATTTTGTGTTTCTATTATTTCAAACCCGCAAGGTTTTTAAAACCTTGCGGGTTTATGTGGTTATTTCTTCGTTCCTAAATATCCGCCATGGTGGCGTTTTAAAAATTCTTCTTTAGTAAACTGAATTTCTTCCATTACCAACATACACAACACATCGCCCAATGCCAGCATAGCAGTGGTAGAGGTGGTGGGCGCCATGCCCAGCGAGCAGGCTTCTTCTACACTGCCAATGCTTAATACCGCGTCCGAAAGTTTTGCCAAATCAGATTCGGCATTGGCAGTAATGGCAATTACATGCACTTTGTCGTTGAAGAGGCGGTTGCTTAAATCGACCAACTCTACTAATTCTCTTGTTTTGCCCGAATTGGAAAGCACTAATAAAATATCTTCTTTGCTCAACATGCCCAGGTCGCCATGTTGTGCCTCGCCCGGATGCAAAAAAAGTGAGGGCGTGCCGGTAGAAGAAAGCGTACTGGAAATTTTTTTGGCAATAATGCCCGCCTTACCCATGCCGCTGGCTACTACTTTGCCTTTGCAAGCCACTATTAAATCAACCGCCTTCAGCAAATTATTGTCTAAAGGAATATTGCGGATAGCTTCGCTTTCGAGGGTTAAGATTTCTTTCGCTCTATGAATTTTTCTGTCCATTGTCCTTGCTCCCAATCGAGCGTGTTTAGGGTTTTATCATCAATAAAAACATCATAGCTGGGCTTGTCTAATCGCAATTCATGATACTTTGCGCCCCAATCTTTTAATTGTTGAGTGGTTAATTCACGCCAATTAATGCCGCTTTTCATGCCACGGGCAGTCCAGTAAACGATAGTATGCCCTTCATCGTATAAGCGATTCACTTTTTCAATGTTTTCCGTAATGGGTTCAGAAGAAGGGTAATCGGTGCCTTTGCTGTAACAAATAGTATTGTCTATATCTACAAATATTTCCATGGTGTAAAATTATAGTA
>CAYSGX010000008.1:0-1242 GCA_964430605.1 uncultured Chitinophagaceae bacterium | reverse complement strand
CTCTTAAAAAACCTGCTACTTGAAATATGCCGCAAGGGTTTCTTCCGAATTAATATTTTCGATATTGGTAATAGCTGCATCTACTTGTGTTTTGGGCAGGCCGAGGCGTGGGCTATATCGGCACAAAATTGCTTTTCTTCTGAAGCGATATTTAAGTCGGCTTTAACTAAGCCGATGAAACTATAGAGCTTGCTTACTTTCTCCTGTACTGTTGCAGGCACTTCGAGTGTTGCAAAATCTGATGAACGGATAATATCGATTAAGTCGGCAGGTGATACTTGCAGCTTTAGCGCTACCGATTGAATAAACATTAATTCTGTGGGCGCTACCTGTCCGTCTTTTTTAGCCAGTTGTACTAAATAGGCGATAAGGCTTCTGGTGTTGGGGTTTAAGCTCATGGTTGTTTGTTTCAGTTTAAAAAATTATTGTGCAGGCTTATTGCCTTTGTGCTTAAAGTTTCCGCTTCGCTTCTTCCAGGGTTTCTTTTTTCCATCAGAATATTTTTTCGCTTCGGGCTGATATAATGGCGCTTCGCCCAATTCTTCGGGTACGGGAAGCTTTGGCACTTCTTTACCAATTAAACTTTCTATGCGGAAAAATTTTTGCTGGTCTTTGTCATTAATGAAAGTGATGGCAGTGCCTTGTCTCGAAGCGCGGGCGGTTCTGCCTATACGATGCACATAGTCTTCGGCATCGCCCGGCACATCATAGTTTACTACCAAATCAATGCCTTCTACATCTATACCCCTTGATAAAATATCGGTACCAATGAGAATGCGCAGTTTGCCGCTTTTGAAAACACGCATTATTTCTTCGCGCTCGGCTTGCTCTAAATCTGAATGGAATGCTTCTATGCTATAGCCTTTGCGCTTCATATAACTACCCATTTTTTTCACCAGCTCTTTAGTGGCGGCAAAAATGATAATAGACTGAAAATCTTCTTTCTGCAAAATGCTCATCAACAGTTTTTCTTTTTGTGTGTCATATACCACATAAGCTTGCTGATTAATGCCTTCGGCAGGTTTTGAAATGGCAATATTTATTTCTTGCGGATTGCGTAAAATTTTAGAAGCGAGCGCTCTGATTTTTGGCGGCATGGTGGCCGAGAACAACAGTGTTTGCCTTTCAGCGGGCAGGTAGCTGATAATGCGCACGATGTCGTCATAAAAACCCATGTCTAACATTCTGTCGGCTTCATCTAAAATAAGATGTTGCAACCGGCTGAAATTTACTTTGCCTGAA
>CAYSGX010000007.1:0-22393 GCA_964430605.1 uncultured Chitinophagaceae bacterium | reverse complement strand
GCGCATTTCGTCTAACTGGTAACCCTGTTTTGTTACAATGGCAGGCTTTTGCCAGTTGTTTTATTTTGTTTACCACGTGGGCTTTCGACAAACCGGTAATTCGAGCCATGCCGCATGTACTTACGCCTTCGTTGTTCAACCGGACAATAAGCCGTTCTGTAGCGGCATTACATTTTACATACACATATTGCTGCTGCTGGTAGCTAAAACAACAGGTGCAACACCACCGTTGGGTTTGTTTATAAAAGCCTTTTTTAATGCAATTGCCGGAACAGTATTTGCAGAACATGATTAAAATATTTTGCTGTTTATTGACCATATAAAGCACAGGTGCAAAAGTGAACACTAAGCGGGTTTTCTTTGCACAAAGCGCGCGTTTTACGCATTTAAAACGCTTTTACCAATATTGTATATACCGTAAAAACCATTAACTGCTTTTACAATTTATTGATTTTCAAAGAACTTTTTTCTTTCTCTTGCGCTCAGGTGCAAGAGTGAACATTACCTCAACTTAAAACTTATTACTGATAACTAATTACCACCACCTAAATCCTCCGTGTTTCTGTGGCAAAAAATCATAACCCATTATATACAACACAAAGCTCGCAAGCCCACACCAATTTTCACAAAGAAGATTCAAACCTAATATTCACGGGCTATCTTCAATCCATAAGCCACGGTAATCAGTCCTGAGCAGGCTGTATTCAATCCAAAACCCGCTGTAATCAGCCAATAATACTAATTGTTCCCGTCCCGATAGCTATCCTACCGTGTGGACACATTTTTATTATAATCACAATAGAAACATAGTTGTTATGTCTTCGTTTCATAGTGCTTTGACTTTATTATTAAGGTCTGTTCGCTATTGTATCCCGCTTGCGGGACTATGTTTCTATTGTGGTTAAAATTTTTGGTCATAACATCATTAGCAACTAATCCACAATAAAATACAAAACTCAAAATTCAAAAGCCAAGAAGATTAAGTAAAGTTGTTTTACTAAAGGCTAAAATCTAATGGCTTTTTGAAGTTGATTGATTTTCAGCTTCTTTTTCTGTTAATTCTGCTAAAAATTTTAGATTTGTTTTATAAAGTAAAACCTGTTGTTATGAAAAAGCTATTCGCCTTTGTATTAATCGCGCTGCCGTTTTTAATACATGCCCAAACTCCGCAAACCATCAGTTACCAAGCCATTGTACGCGATGCTTCGGGTATTGCCATTGCTTCGGCAACGGTAAGTTTGCGTTTCACCATACACGATGGCTCTCCCACAGGCGTGGTGGTATTTACCGAAACACATACCGTTGCCACCAACGTATTTGGTTTGGTAAACATAGCCATTGGCAGCAATGGTGGCAACCTTGCTGCCGTAAGCTGGAACACAGGCGACAAATTTTTACAAACAGAAGCTGACCCGCAGGGCGGAACAAGCTATGTTGATTTAGGCACTACACAACTGTTGAGTGTGCCTTACGCCTTGTATGCCGAAAAAGCCGCCACAGCCGATAACGTTAATGATGCCGATGCCGACCCTGCCAATGAAATTCAAACCCTTAGCTTCGATAACAGCACAGGTGAACTTTCCATAAGCGGAAGCAACACCGTTACCTTGCCTGTTACATCCGGTGGCGATAACTGGGGCAGCCAGACCGTTGTTACCAACGGCACGCTTACAGGAAACGGTACATCGGGCAGCCCGCTTTTGGTAAACGGTATTTTAACCGATAACCAAACGCTTTCATTAAGCGGAAACGATTTAACTATTTCCAACGGAAACACCGTTACATTGCCTGCGGCAGGTGGCGCGGGTGAATTTCAACGCTTTGGCAACACCGTGCGCAACACTACCGACCTTGCCAACGACAACTTTGTGTTTGGCAGCAGCAGCTTAGATGATATTGCAGGCACAGACGACAACAGCCGCTTTTTCTTCAACAAAGCAAAAAGCGCTTTCAGAGCCGGAATGGTTGACAATAATAGCTGGAATAATGACAGCATAGGTTATTACTCATTTGCTGCGGGTGTTAATGCCAAAGCGAAAGGACATCTTTCTACGGCAATAGGGCATAATGCTAACGCTTCGGGAAGTTATTCCACTGCCATAGGCGAATATAACACCGCATCGGGCTACGCATCTGTCGCTATGGACAGCCAAACCACTGCTTCAGGAACAGCTTCCACTGCAACAGGCAGCAGCACCACCGCATCGGGAAATTTTTCCACCGCTATGGGGCTTTTCGCTGTCGCCAACGGTTATGCTTCGCTGGTTGTGGGACAGTTTAATGATACCTTAGTTGCGCCACAATCGGCTATGCAGCCCACCACCCCGCTTTTTATTGTAGGCAACGGCACGCTTAGTAATGCCCGCAGCAATGCTTTAGTGGTGCGTAATAACGGCTTGGCTACGCTGCCAAGTGCAAGCAACGCCATGCTCGATACCGCAAGTGGCAAAGCCATACCTACCAAAGAGTGGGTGCAGGCAAGCAGCGAGTTTCAGCGTTTTGGCAACACCGTGCGCAACACTACCAACCTTGCCGGTGATAATTTTGTATTTGGCAGCAGCAGCTTAGATGATATTGCAGGCACAGATGATGACAAACGCTTTTTCTTCAATAAAGCTAAGGGCGCGTTCAGGGCAGGGTATGTGGACGGTACACAGTGGAATGGTGCTAATGTGGGAGATTATTCCACCGCTATGGGATACCTAACCACCGCATCGGGATTTGCTTCCACCGCATCGGGAAACAACACTACCGCATCGGGACTTATTTCCACTGCATGGGGAAACAACAACACCGCTTCGGGACATATTTCCACCGCAATGGGAGAAAATACCACCGCTTCGGGAGGTCGTTCCACCGCTATGGGATACAGTACCACCGCATCAGGTTCGTATTCCACCGCAATGGGAAACAACAACACCGCTTCGGGATATATTTCCACCGCATTGGGAGAAAATACCACCGCTTCGGGATATGCTTCCACCGCTATGGGAGCCAGCACCACCGCATCGGGAGGCTATTCCACCGCTATGGGAGCCATCACCACTGCAGCGGGAATATATTCCACCGTTATGGGCGAAGGTACCAAAGCCAACGGCTATGCTGCCTTGGTTATCGGCAGATATAATGATACCATAGCAGGAGCGCAAGCAAACATGCAGACTACCACACCGCTTTTTATTATCGGAAACGGCACAGGCAATAATGCCCGCAGCAATGCTATGGTGGTGCGCAATGACGGTAATGTGGGCATTGGCATTTCAAACCCGGGTTTTCCTCTCAATTTCGCCAGTACGCTGGGCGATAAAATTGCGCTGTGGGGAAACAGCGGCAGCCATTATGGATTTGGAATGCAAGCGGGATTACTTCAGATACATTCCGCTTTAGCATCTGATGATATTGCTTTTGGCTACGGCAGCAGCAGTGCGTTTACCGAAAGAATGAGGGTAAAAGGTAATGGCAATGTGGGTATTGGCACTACTGCGCCTGACGAGAAGCTGCTTGTAGATGCAGGCAATATTTATATACGGGGCGAAGGGCGCGGGCTGATTGTGGACGCAGGCAACGACAAACGGATAGGGTTAATGAAATACAGCGGTTTGGAAGCAGCGCTCACACACGGTAATACGGTTCCGCTCCGTTTCGGTCAGGTGAACCAAGCGTCAGTTACCGGAGGTACATTCACCGAACAAATGAGGATAGACAACAACGGCAGAGTAGGCATAGGCACTACTGCGCCCAGCACTACATTAGACGTAAACGGACAAATACGCATACGGGGCGGCAGCCCGGGCGCAGGCAAAGTGCTTACCAGCAGCGCGGACGGCACAGCTACATGGGGGCTTAAACCTTATGTTATTAGATATAATGGTTCTGCAACTATAAATGGTGGTTCCGGCATTTTAACCACTACCCTAACCGGTATGAACGGACAAACATTTACGCTGGCGCAGCCGTCCACAATCATACCTTCTGCCAATCTCACATTGTCCTCATCTGGTTTGGGAGCGCCATACACTAGGACAATTATCCAAATCAGAAACAGTTCCAATCAGGTAGTGGCAGAAATCATTGTTTGTTTTAAACTTCCAAATTTTCAAACGCATACAGTTGTTGGTATGGGGAATCCCGAAACGCTTCCTGCCGGTACGTATTCTATTGCTGCAACTGTTACGCGGGGCAATACATCTGACGATTTAGCTTTAGATAGTGTAAATGGAGGAACAAGGCTAATTATTCAGGTATTTCCTGAGTAGAAACGCGGTCTGACTTCATTATCAGTTTTCAGGCTGAAATAAATTTATGAACCGTATAACTCCCTGAACTTTGTATTTTCGGGTTCGTTATTATACCAAAATAACTTGGGTCTCCGAAAAAATTAAGTTCAGAACCTTCGGTATTAACTGAAAGTACGTTTCGCTTCCTTCGGAATCTTAACTACTTTCAGTATAAAATGAAAATTTTGAAGATATGCATAAATTTTATTGGTTGTCGGCTGTAATTATTGTTGGTATTGCTGCTTCGGTTTTGCTGAACAGTTGTGCCAAAGAAAATGAAGAAACTTTGTTTCCCGTAGATTTAAGCGGCTGCGACACCACAGCTGCCATAAGCTATTCGGCAGATTTGTTGCCCATATTCCAATCGCAATGCTATTCGTGCCACAGTGCGCTGGCGCAGTTAGGCAGCTTTAACATGGAAGATTTCGCCAGATTACAGGCAGAAGCAACCACTGGCACGCTTTATGAAGTGCTCACGTTGCCGCGTTCAAACCCAAGAGCTATGCCCGTTGGGGGCATTTCGCTTCCCGATTGCGACATATTGAAAATTAAAGCATGGGCAGAAAGAGGCGCGCCTAATAATTAAACCGATTTAAAAAAAATATCTATGAAAAAATTATTTTTTCTCTTAGCAGCAGTTGTTCTGTTTCAGGCAGTAAACGCGCAAAAGTATATTACCCGAAACGGGTATATCCGTTTTTTTTCCGCTACGCCTGTTGAAGATATAGAAGCCAAAAACCACCAGTTTACAAGTATTATAAATACGGAAACAGGCGAAATGGTTTTTAAAGGATTAATGAAAAGTTTCCAGTTTCAGAAAGCGTTAATGCAGGAGCATTTCAACGAGAAATATGTTGAAAGCGATAAATACCCGAATGCGGAATTTAAAGGAAAAATAAAAGACTGGAAACCCGAAATGCTGAAAGCGGGAAAAACGGTTGACGTAGTAGTGGAAGGCGATTTAACCATGCATGGTGTTACTAAAAAGGTTTCAGAAAAAGGTACTGTTGAACTAAAGGCAGATGGCAAAGTAGTAGCCAAATCTCAGTTTAAAGTAAAGCCCGAAGACTATGGTATTAAAATTCCAAGCCTTGTAAGAAGCAATATTGCCGAGGTGATTGATATTTTTGTAGATATTGAGTACAGCCCGTTGGAGAAAAAATAAAACAAACAATTACATACAGTTCGCTATGAGATACCTTATAATAATATTCAGTTTTTTCTTTAGTAGTTTAAGTTTGGTTGCGCAGGAAGATTTAATGAACCTGCTGAATGAAGAAACCGCTTCCGAAGAAAAAAAGAAAATAGATTATACCACCGCTACATTCAAATCTACCCGTATCATCAACAGCCACTCTACAGAAATTCCCGGGAAAGGTGTAATGCAGTTTATTATTCATCATCGCTTCGGAAGAATCAATTCAGGATGGAGAGAATTTTTCGGGTTGGATAATGCGAATATTCGTTTAGGTTTTGAATATGGTATTAATAATTGGGTAGCGGTAGGTTTTGGCAGAAGCAGAAATGAAAAATTGTATGATTTATTTGCCAAAGCAAAAGTATTGAGACAAAGCACAGGCAGCGTTAAAATGCCATTGAGTTTAGATGTAGTTTCTACAGTAGGTGTCAATACACTAAAAGCAATTCCGGGCAGAGAAAATGAAATGAACTTGGTAAGAAGAATGAGTTTTGCTCATCAATTATTAATTGCCCGAAAATTCCATGAATATTTTTCTTTTCAGCTAATGCCTTCGTGGATACACAGAAATCTGGTTGCCAAAAAAACAGATGAAAATGATGTGTTTGCCATTGGCGCAGGCACAGCCATTAAGCTCTCTCGCAGTGTTCGGCTCACAAGCGAATATCATTATGTGCTTTCAAAAGAAACCGCCAACCAATTCTATAATCCTGTTTCAATAGGTATAGATATTGAAACAGGGGGACACGTATTTCAGTTGATGCTCACCAACTCTATTGATATGGTTGACAATCTTATCATACCAAAAACGGCAGGCACATGGCGCAATGGTGATATACATTTCGGCTTCAATGTAAATCGTGTTTTCACAATTGTAGATTACCAAAAGCGCCAGCAGAAAAAATTGTTGAAGGTTCAGCAAAAAGGGTAATGCAAATAATGTTGTGTTATCAAATTAATCTTCTTAGTGTTTCCTTTGAGAGTTCTTTGCCCGGCTATAAGCCAAAGGTAGTTAGTGATTAAAAAGTCTTGTTTTATCTCTAAAGGGTATAAGAACTACTATTTCAAATTGGATCCACATCAATATGAAACTGCACACCTTTCAGCAAAGTATTTTGCGAAAGATGATTCATGCCTGCAATAATCTGTTCTTTGGTTTGTTGCAGCAAAACAGAATTTTTCGGTGCTTTTAAAATTATCTCTTGCAGGTAAAGATTTTTAATTCTTGATATTACAGGCGTAACAGGGCCTAACATTTTTACCGTTGCAGGCAACCGAAAATATTTCAGAAAATAATGTGCCGCCTGTTTTACCGCATCGGGGTCTTTATGCTTCAGCGTAATGTTTATCATGCGCGAATAAGGCGGGTAAAAAAACTGCTGCCTTTGTTGCATTTCAGCCTGATAAAAACTTTTGTAATCGTGCGTTGCCGCATATTGTACTACGGGGTGTTCGGGACGAGAGACTTGCAAAATCACATAGCCGTTGTCTGCCCGCCTGCCCGCCCTGCCGCTTACTTGCGCCACTAATTGAAACGTTCTTTCAGCCGAACGGAAATCGGGATAGTTAAGCAGTTGGTCAACATTGATAACACCAACCAAACGCACTTTGTCGAAATCCAGACCTTTGGTAACCATTTGCGTACCTACCAGAATATCGGTTTCGCCCGCTTCAAATTTTTTAATAATTTGCTCATGCGCATCTTTGCCGCGTGCGTTGTCAATATCAAGTCGGTCAAGAATTGCCTGCGGAAAAAGCACCGATATTTCATCTTCAATTTTTTCAGTGCCAATGCCCTGCATTTTTATATCGTGCGAACCACACGAAATACATTTGCCCGGATTGTTTTCAGTATAGCCACACAAATGGCATTTCAATTTATTGATGTATTTGTGATAAGTAAGGCTTACATCGCAACTTTTACACTTCGGAATATAACTGCATTGCGAGCATTGAATAAAAGGCGCATAGCCCCTTCGGTTCTGAAACAAAATTACCTGCTCTTTTCGTTGCAACGTTTTATCAATTTCCTGAATCAGTGTATCACTGAAATCCGATTGCATTTGCTTTTTTCTGCGAGCCTCTTTGGTATTCACCACTAAAATTTCAGGCATCTTAATTCCCAGAAAACGGCCTTTCATTGCTACCAAACCATACTTGCCGTCCATGGCATTTTGATAACTTTCCAAAGAGGGTGTGGCTGTACCTAACAGCACTTTTGCATCGGTGAGTTTGCCCAGCATCACTGCCGTATCGCGCGCATGATAGCGTGGTGCAGGGTCGTGTTGCTTGTAAGAGCCATCGTGCTCTTCATCAACAATAATTAATCCTAAATGCTGAAAAGGCAAAAAGATTGCCGAGCGCACACCTAATACTATCTGATATTCTTCGTTCAACACTTTATTCCAGATTTCAACCCGTTCGTTGGGGTTAAATTTGGAATGATACACGCCTACTTTGTTGCCAAAATATGCTTTCAGTTTTCTAATGATTTGACTGGTTAAAGCTATTTCGGGCAGCAGATATAACACCTGCATTTTGTGTTGCAACATTTCTTCAATGAGCTTAATATAGATATGCGTTTTACCGCTTGAAGTAACGCCATGCAGCAAAGTAACTTCATGCCGGTGAAACGATTGCTGAACTTCATTAAATGCCAACTGCTGTTGATGTGAAAGCGTTATTTCTTTTTCAGGCTGAACAGGCGCTTCTTCCAATCTGCCCTTCTGCACCAATACTTCTTCGATAATATTTTTCTCTGCTAATTTTTTCAGCACAGCGCTACTACCGGGAAATTTATCGGCAATTTCTTTTTTACTTATTAAGGGTGAAATTTCTGAAAGAAAAACAATTTCGTGCAACACTTCTAACTGCTTGGTTGCCCGTTTATCCCATTGTGTAATTATTACTGAAAGTTGATCGTCATTAATACCTTCGGCTAAACGATAATATTTTTCGGTGCGGGCTTTGTATTGGTTACGCAATATTTCATCGCCTGTAATAATGCCCTCGTTAACTAATTTTTTAATGATGGGATAAACTGTTTTCTTGCCCAACAGCTTCTGAATATCTTTCAGCGCATAGCTGTGGTGTTTCAATGCTTCAGCTAAAATTTGCTCGGCTTCATTCAGGTTGTTCCATTTTTCAGGCGAGTCATCTAATAAAGAAAAATGAGTTTCGCTGTCAAACTTCATTCCGGTGGGCATGGCAGCGTGCATTACTTCTCCGGCATGGCACAAATAGTAATCGCTAATCCACTGCCAAAATTGTAAATGCAGGTTGCTTAAAACTGGCGTATCATCAATTACTTCAATAATTTCTTTTACGTTAGCATATTCGCTTTCAGTTTTAAGATTTACAATAATGCCACTGTATAATTTTTTTGCGCCAAAAGAAACCACTGCACGCTTACCCACTGCCGCTTGCTGTTGCAACACATCGGGAACTGAATAAGTAAAAGCCCCCGGCAAGGCTAACGGTAAAAGAATATCGGCAAACAGTTTCACGCAGATAAAGATAAAGTGATTATGAGTATTACAGTTTAAAACGAAATACACAAACGGCATAATACCACTTGCCCCCGAAATAATTACTTTTGCCCCAAGCAATTTCTACCACATGCAGATTGTTGAAGTAACCACAACCGAACAAGGAGAAGATTTTATAAAGTTCCCGATAGCGTTATACAAAGGCGACCCTGATTATGTGCGCCCGTTAGACGATGATATTCGCAAAGTTTTCGACCCCAACAGAAATAAATATTTTAAACATGGCGCTGCTACCCGTTTTTTGTTGAAAGATAGCAATGGAAAATATATTGGCAGAGTAGCGGCTTTTATTAATGAAAGAAACTATAAAGAATTTCCGCAGCCTACAGGCGGTATGGGTTTTTTTGAATGCGTCAACAATCAGGAAGCTGCAAACTTGCTTTTAGATACTTGCAAAAACTGGCTGGCGGAAAGAGGCATGGAAGCCATGAATGGCCCCATAAATTTTGGCGAGCGCAATAATTGGTGGGGCTTGTTAATTGAAGGTGATGCACCGCCTTGTTATGGCATGAATTATAATCCCGACTATTACAAAACGCTCATAGAAAATTATGGCTTTCAGGTTTATTTCTACCAATATTCTTATGGGTTAGATGTAAATGCTCCCCGCCCCGAAAAGTATTATGAAAAATCGCACAAACTTTTAGAAGATAAAAACTACCATTTCGAGCATATTGATTTCAAAAAAGTAGAAAAGCAAACCGAAGATTTCAGAATAATTTTTAATAAAGCTTTTGGTGGCAGGGAAGGGGTGAAAGATTTAACACCCGAACAGGCAACCAACTTAATGAAAGCCTTAAAGCCCGTAATGGTAGATTACCTGATGTGGCTGGGCTATTATAAAGATGAGCCTATTGCCTTGTTTTTTATGATTCCCGATTTAAACGGCTACTTTAAATATGTAAACGGAAAAATGAACTGGCTGGGTATTGCCAAATATTTGTATCATAAAATAATGGGCACTAACAGAAAAATGTTTGGCTTTTTGTTTGGCGTAGTGCCCGAGCATCAGGGCAAAGGCGTTGAAGGCGGCATAATCATAGCGGCAGACAATGTGGTTACACCCAAGAAAAGATGGGATACCATGGAGCTTACCTGGATTGCCGATTTCAACCCGCGCATGATGAAAGTAGCTGAAAACTTAGGTGCGCACATTGCCAAAACTCATGCTACTTACCGCTATATTTTTGACAGGAATATTCCTTTTGAAAGAAGTAAAATTGAAGAGTAAAAACACCGAAATTTTATACCACTATAATATTTATTCCAAATTAAGATGGTATAATGCCGATGCAATAGCTGTTTAGTCGAATTTTATTCGACTATTACAGATATGCTTTCGGTATTACACGTCTCAAAATACTCAGGTATCTTTGCTACATGGAACAGCAACAGCCCAAAAGAACGGAAATAAGCGCATTAGGCGAATTTGGCTTAGTGAAAGTGCTTACCGCTCCGTTCAAAAATATACATGAAACCACACTGAAAGGCATTGGTGATGATGCCGCTGTGATAGATACAGGCAACGGCAACTGCATGGTAATTACTACCGATATGCTGATGGAAGGCATTCATTTCGATATGATGTACACCCCTTTGAAACACTTGGGCTACAAAAGCGTGGTAGTAAATGTTTCAGACATTTATGCCATGAATGCCACGCCAAAACAAATTACTGTGAGTGTTGCCATAAGCAATCGTTTTTCGGTAGAAGCGTTGGAAGAAATTTATGAAGGCATTCGCTTTGCCTGCAAAGAATATGAAGTGGATTTGGTAGGTGGCGATACTACTTCTTCCCTGTCGGGTTTGGCAATCAGTATTACGGCTGTTGGCGAAGCAAAAAAAGAAGACATTGTTTACAGAAATACTGCGCAAAAAGGCGACCTGATTTGCGTGTCGGGCGATTTGGGCGGAGCATATCTCGGCTTGCAGTTGCTTGAGCGCGAAAAAAGAATTTTTCTGGAACACCCCGAAGCGCAGCCCGATTTGGAAAATCAGCAATATCTCGTAGGCAGGCAACTGAAACCCGAAGCGAGAAAAGATATTATTGCCGTGCTGAAAGAAGCCAATGTAAAACCCACTGCCATGCTCGATGTGTCTGACGGATTATCTTCCGATGTGCTGCATATCTGCACACAATCAAACACAGGCTGCCTGATATATGAAGACGATGTGCCTATTATGAACGATGTCTTTATGAAGTCGCTCGATTTTAATTTAGACCCTATCACTTGTGCGCTGAATGGCGGTGAAGATTACGAACTGCTTTTCACCATTAAAAAAGAAGACAAAGCAAAAATTGACGAACTGGCTGATATTTCAATTATCGGAATAATTACTGACGCTTCGGAAGGTTATAAGCTGAAAACCAAGCAGGGCAACCTGCACGAACTGAAAGCGCAAGGCTGGGACGCGCTGCTGAAAGTGCAAAAGATGACGAGAGAGAATTAGGATACCGAACATCTCAAACTTTGATTTTTCTAAAACCTGAGTTGTTTCGGTATAACCAAGACAGCATTACAAGTACAGGAAATTATTGACTGCCTCAGCAGTTTTATCTAATTGCTCATAAGTAAGCGCATTGCTTAAAAACCAGCTTTCATAGGCGGAAGGCGGAATATAAATGCCATCATTCAGCAAGTAATGGAAAAACTTTTTGAAGGTATCATTATCGCCAAGTTTTGCGGTTTCAAAATCTATCACTGCTTCATCGGTAAAATGTATGCTGAACATACTGCCCAACTGATTCATCTGAATTTTATGTTTCGGTGATTCAATTTTCGTCATTAAATATTTTGTCTTGTTCTCTAATTCCGAATAAATATTGGGGTTGTCATTCAACTCTTTCAGCAAAGTATAACCTGCAATCATCGCCACAGGATTGCCGGACAAAGTACCCGCCTGATATACGGGGCCAACGGGCGAAATAAAATTCATTAACTCATTATTGGCAGCATAAGCGCCAACAGGCAAGCCACCTCCAATTATTTTTCCGAAGGTTACAATATCAGCTTTTATGTTCAGCAACTCTTGCGCGCCACCTTTAGCCAATCTAAAACCGGTCATCACTTCATCGAAAATCAATAAAATATTTTCCATGTCGCAAATCTTACGCAGCCCTTGCAAAAATTCAGGCCGGGGCAACACACATCCCATATTGCCTGCAACAGGCTCTACAATAATGGCCGCGATTTCACGATGATGTTTTTTTACTAACTCTTCCACTTGTTGTAAGTTGTTATAGGCAGCCGTTAATGTATCGGCAGCAGTGCCTTTGGTAACGCCCGGGCTGTTAGGAACACCAAAAGTTGAAGCGCCACTTCCGGCTTTAATCAAAAACGAATCGGCATGGCCATGGTAGCAGCCTTCAAACTTTATAATTTTATCTCTGCCGGTGTAGCCTCTTGCCAAACGAATAGCGCTCATGCAGGCTTCGGTGCCGCTGTTTACCATGCGCACTTTATCTATGTTGGGCACCATGCTCACAATTAATTCAGCCAGTTGAATCTCTAATTCGGTAGGTGCGCCAAATGAAGTGCCATACGCTACTTTTTCTTTTACGGCTTCGATAATTTTCGGGTAAGCATGGCCTAAAATCATTGGCCCCCAGGAGCCTACATAATCTATATACTCGTTGCCATCGGCATCTTTTAAAATACTTCCATTTGCCGACTGAAAAAATATTGGTGTGCCACCTACACTTTTAAATGCCCTTACCGGAGAATTTACACCACCGGGAATAGTTTGCTGCGCGCGTTGAAAAAGTGATTGTGATTTTTGTGTATTCATAATGAAAAATGATTTTTAATACTGTCGAGTAATAGTAAAACTTCAGGCTTCTCTGCCACATAAGTTTTATTTGCTGAATATTTTTTCAATGTTTGAAAAGTAGTTTCGCCAATAGCAAACAAAGAAATTTCTGCTGAAATATTGTTAGCTGAAAAAAAACTTTCAACTGCCGAAGAGCTTAAAAATGCAATAGCATCATAATGCACAACAATTTTTTTTGGCTGCGGAATGGTATCATACACAACCAACTCTTTCAGTACAATATTTTTTTCTTTCAAAAAATTTGGCAACACTTCTCTGCGTAAATTACCACACCAAAATAATACTGAATGAACATTTTGTGCTACAATCAGTTTTGCTAAATCTTCTGCGTATTCTCTTTTAGGAGTTTGAACTTCTATTCCCTGTTTTTCTAAATGTGCAGCGGTTTTTTTGCCCACCGCATAAAATTTTTTCAGTTTATGGTTAGGCAGTTGGTCTTTTATTTTCAAGAAAGCCCGCACTGCATTTTTACTTGTAAATACCCATGCTTCAGCAGTATCTTCAACAGCAATTTTTTGAATGGCTTCAAGTTCATCTTCTCTAATCGCTGTTTTTATCATGGGCTCAACAAGCAGATTTAACGATAACCTTTTCGCGTAAGCAATAGCTTCTTCATTAATTTCATTGGTTACCAAAATGGTTTTGCTGCTTTGCATAATTATTTCAGCTTCTGAATAATGGCTACTGCGCCTTGTGCCTCGGCATCTTTATAGGCTTGTGTGCCCAGTGTATTATAATGTTCAAGAGGCGTTACGAAATGTAGCTGTACTTTTTCAACTCCATCTGCACTATGTACGGCAATATCAAAATTTATTTTATCGCCACTAATTTTTGCAATAGCGCCAATTGGCGCTACGCAACCACCATCCATCAGTCGTAAAAAATCCCGTTCAACAATAGTAGTAATTGCTGTTGGTTCATGATTAATGGCCGCAATTTTTTCAGCAGTGGTTGTATCATCTTTCTTGCAAACAACCACTACCACACCTTGTGCCGGGGCAGGTATCATCCAATCGGGAAAGTAAAAATATTCAGCCTGAATATTTAATCGTTTTAGGCCGGCATAAGCGAAAATTGCTCCTTGCCAATTATTGTCTTTCAACTTCTGTAACCGGGTATCTACATTGCCTCGTAAATCGACCAAAGTATGGTTTGAAAATTTTGACAGCCATTGGGCTTTGCGCCTTACACTGCCTGTCGCGATAGTTGCATTAAAATTGTTGCTCAAAAAATTTGTTGCACCGGTTTTGCAAACTAAAATATCTCTGGGGTCTTCGCGCACTAAATGTGCCACAATAATTATTTCAGCATGTAAGGTTGAAGGCAGGTCTTTACAGGAATGCACAGCACAATCAATTTCATTATTCAATAAAGCATCGTCTAATGCTTTGGTAAACAAACCCACGCCACCTATTTGATGCAACGGAATATCCTGTGTTACATCACCTGTAGATTGTATATGCACCAGTTCACTTTCAATGCCTTTTTCAGCTAAAAGGTTTTGAACCGTTGTGGCCTGCCAAAGTGCCAGCTTACTGCTGCGTGTGCCTATGCGTATTTTTTTCATGCTAAATGTTTAAATATCTCTGTTGCCTTCTTTATGCAATCGCTCACCCCAACGCCACTCACATAATTTCCGGCTAAATAAATTCCCGGGTTTTGTTTTTCAAAATTGCTTATTTCGTTCAATACTTTTGTGTAGCCCATTTCATATTGCGGTATGGCGCATTCCCATTTGTAAGAAAAAACCGTTTCGGGCTTACCTTTTATTTGCATAATTTTTTGAAACTCTGCGATAGCTTTTTCAATAATTTCTTGTTTGCTGAACCGCTGAAACAAACCGGCATTTCTTGAGCCGCCAATAAATAAAGTAAAACTCGATTTTCCTTTTGGCGCGCGATTCGCAAAAACAGCGCTTTGAAAAATAGCCCCTAAAAATGTTTTATGTTCTTTTTCAGGAATTAGAAAACCAAAACTTGGCATCTGCTTTTTGATTTGTGAATTGTCATAGCCCAAAGAGAGCTGAAGTATTGGCGGGTATTTGATGTTAGTTAACTGCGTTGAAATACCGGAGTTGAATTTGCTTAAAATTTTCCCTGTATGATATGCAGGCGATGTAATAATAACTTTATTCGACTCAAAGATTTTATGGGTTTCACTTTGAATTGCCTCAATGCTGAATCCATTTTCCGTTTTACTAATTTGCTGCACTGTAATATCTTCTGTCAAATTATCTTTTAAAAGATTTTTTAAGTGTTCGGTTAATTGATGCAAGCCTTTTTTGAAAGAAAATATTTTGCGTTCTTGTGCATTTGGGTTTTCTTTTTTGTAGTGGCGCAATGCCTTTAAAATTGAGCCGTGCTGTTGTTCCATTTCAATCAATTTCGGGAAAACGGCTTGGGCGCTTAATAATTTCGGATTGCCTGCATAAATGCCCGCAATAAAAGGATTCAACAAATAATCTGCTGCTTCGCTACCCATTCTTCTTTCTATGAAATGATGCAGCGATTCGTCATCGTTATTTTTTTTCTGCGGAATAAAAGGCTCTGCAAACAATCGTAATTTACCCTTTGCCGAAAGTAATGAAGTAGCAATAAAATTTACGGGGTGAGGTTTCAATTCATGTAATATGTTATTCCGCAGAATAAATCTTTTGTCAGCCGATTTTTCGGGGAATAGTATTTCATTTTTCAACCCACATTGCGTTATAAATTTTTCTGTTGTTTCATCTAAAACTGCCGAGTGTGGGCCAATATCAAAAAAATATCCTTCCTGCTCGTGCGATAAAATAATGCCGCCACTGCGTTGTTTTTTTTCAATAATTGTAAATGAAATGCCTTGCTGTTTCAATAAAAAGCCTAAAGTAAGACCCGTAATACCTGCGCCAATAATAACGATGTTTTCAGAATTAGAATCGGTGAGACGCTCCATAGATTGGCTTTGAAAGGCAATAAGTTTTTTGCCTCAACATAATGCCCAAAAATAATTCTATTTGAATTAGAAGCAGCGTTACTACTGTTTTTGTTACAAAATTTTTACTATCGCAACAAAAAAAGAATAAATTGTATCAGAAAAATAAATGAAGAAGGGACAGAAAATAATTATTTCATTTTAGAAACTGATTTATTGAAAATCAGATTCATGCTTTTATCGACAATGCGCACCATATACACGCCCTTAGGTAAATCCTGCATATCAATTTGGTGTATGCCACTCTGTGAAGTTCCGGCAGGCAAATTATAAGTAACAACCTTTGTTCCGAGAAGGCTGTACAACTCTACTTTGAATGATTGATTTTCGGGCAATCCGGCAACAAACATATTGTCTTTCACAGGATTTGGGTAAAAACTTACTTCTACATTTTTTTTGGCAGAAGTAATGTTAGTAGTTAATCCTGCATTGGCCTTAAAAGTACTTTTCTGAACTGTATTAGCGCTATCGCCCTGAACCCAAACCAACATTTCTACTGTGGCAGCGCCCATGTTATTGTTAGGGTAAAAATGCACATCTAATTTTTCTGTTCTGTTGCCTTGCAGTGTGAATGTTTTAGAATCAGTAGTTGCCGCCCAACACGCCATTTTATCGCGCACCGATGAAGTCCAGCCATTAGGCAAGTTGTTTATGGTGCGCTTCCACACAATAGTTAAATCGCTTCCTGTTAAATTTTCAATATAATTATTGCCTACCAATTCAAACTCGCTTGAACTGCCCGAAACAGCAACACTATCTGTAGTAACAGCTATTGATTGCGCCAACACGTTGGTAGCACAAAGCATTACCGCCAGCACGAGTGAATATGACAGGTTTTTAATCATTACTTCAAAATTAAAACAATATCTCTGTAAAATCCAAAAAATATTATTTTGTTAAGCGAATTTTAATTTTATTAACTTCATGTTCCCTGCATCTGGCAACAAGTAAGCCTATTGTCAATTGATAAATTAAGCGACAGCGAGTCTGTTTATATTTTACAAATTCAATCGGAAAACTTTAAAGCTACTTCTCGCTTTTTGATTAATAAGTAATGGTGAAGGGTTTTTTGACGATAGAATTGTTAAATTAGTTGAGCCAATTTTATTATTGATGAATTTAAACGAATCGTATTTAAAAAGCTACCAAACCCGTCTTCAGGAAATCAGCAGAATTATTGATTCGGAATTAGCGCCTTTAAATGAAACCCAGCTAAACTGGAAACCTGCCTCATCTTCATGGAGTGTTGCTGAGTGTATTGAACATTTATTGTTGGCATTTGACGGCTACATTAAAGGCTTGGCAACAGTTATTGAAAAAGGTAATAATGAAAACGTAATTGCAAAAAGCGCATTTAAGATTTCTTTTCCCGGAAAACTAATGGTTTTTGCAGTTAATCCTTCTATAAAAATTCCCATTCCGGCTCCGCCAAAATTTAAACCTGCAAAGCATAAGCAATACACTCATGAAGTGCTGAAAGACTTTCAGAATACCATTCATTTACTTTCTTCTCAGTTAGAAGCCGGGAAAAATTTAGATTGGAATTTGTTGAAAATTACTTCGCCTGTTACTTCGCTGCTGAAATTAACTATGGGCGATACTTTTGAAGTGCTTACGCTGCATGCGCTAAGGCATTTAAAACAAGCGCAAAAAGTTATGCTGAATGAAAAGTTTCCGGCTTAATATCAACTCGTTTGGCTGTGTTTATTTTAGGCAAGGTGGTAAAATAAAAAAGCCCCGAAGCATTTGCTTCGGGGCTTTTTAAATATTGTTTATGAAGGTTTAGTCAACTAACACTTTTTTGAAGAAAGTATTATCGCCCATATTTACTCTTACGATATACAGGCCTTTGTTGATGTTATTATTCAGGTTAAAAGTTTCGTTGTAGTTGCCTGCACTGTTTTTCTCGTTTAATAAATTTTGTACTAATTGTCCATTAAGGTTATACAAATCAATAGTTACGTTTTCTGTTTCAGCAACATTATAAGAAACAAACAGTCTGTCTTTTACAGGATTAGGGAAGATAGAAATGCCGTTGTCATCGGCATTTAACACTTTAATACCTGTTGAACCGCCATTTCCTTGAGTTAAACCTGCTGAAGTAGAAACTGTATATGTGGTTGTATAAATTTGGTCGCCTGTTTCAAGAATATTGTTGTTTGAACCATTACCCGCAATATAAAAAGTAACGGTACCTGCATCGGTTGCCGGAGCAATCCATTGAAACGACCACGCAGCAGTAGAATTAGCAGTTTTATGCCCAACATAAATTCTGTTGCCCGAAGTGGTGCGCACAGTACCGTTTACATTAGTAATATTAAAATCACCGGCAGCATTATTATTCGCATCTAAAGCGGTAATCTGAAAGCCATATTTAGGTGAGTTAAAAGCACTGACATTCAAGGTTAGATTATAGGTAGTGCCGGGCGTATAGCCTGCTGTAAGGTTATTCGCTCCTGCAGTATTCAATAAAATAAAGCTACCTGTAGTAATAACAGGGTTTCCGGTGTGACAACCAGCGGTAGCACAAGTGCCTTCACCCGGTGCCCCGGTGTGGGCAGCAGGAGCTTGCAAAGAGTTAGTAAATATAAAAGAAGGATTCAATACTAAGCCTAACGCTAAAGCAAAGGCCGAAAAGGTAATTAGTTTTTTCATAAAATAATTTTAGGTTTAGTTGGGTTTATAAAACGGGACTAAAATTCAGAAAAAAAAATGACAACAACATGACAATGATATAGATAGCCATGGAATAAATATAAAAATGTTTAAGTTAATGCCTGAAGATTTTCTTATTTTCGCCATTCAATTACATAAAATTAAAGCCAAACATGAAAAAATTATTTATTGTACTCTTAATGTCTATTACGGGGCTGTTTAGTAATTTAAGTGCACAAACCGTAAACGACACCATTTATTACCCGTTCGATAATTTGATAGCAGGAACAGGTCAGGCTACGTTATTCAATTTGATTCCTAGCAACATTGCCGAGGTAGGACAGTTTTTTACCGTTCCTAGCGGTTTACAAAATGCGCAGGTTACTGGCGTAGTAGTATTTTTTGGTTCAAAAAGACAAGTTGCTACTTCAGACGTGTACAACATTGGTGTGTACAATACCGGAGTTGATAGTTTGCCGCTGGGCTTACCAACGACATCTACAACCTATACCACATCGGGTATTGATACAACTACTGCTGTTGGGTTTAACATTTATAATTTCCCCACTCCTGCAACTATAAATAATGGCCGTTTTGCCATTACTTTTGAAATTGCCGCGCCTGCTAAAAATGACACTAACTATATTTTTTCAAGTGGACAGGGTGATGGTCAAGGTCATAGAAGGGCACTGTTAAAGCTTAATAACAATGCTGTATGGCAGCAATTCGCAAATACATGGCAAAAAGCCGGAGATGTTTTTTATTTCCAAAATACTACTGATGATTTAGATGTTGATTTTATCATTCTGCCAATTTACAGATACGATCAAAATCCTTATGCGCAATTTTCAGCGAGTACTACTAACACAACGGTTGGGCAAACAGTAACTTTTACAAATACCTCAACAGGAATACCAACACCTACTTATAGCTGGGCATTTAATCCTGCAACTGTAAGTTATGTTGGCGGAACAAACAGTACTTCCGCAAATCCCCAGGTTCAGTTTACTGCTCCCGGAACTTATTCAGTTACATTAACTGCTAATAACTCAAATGGTACTGATACTGAAATAAAAACCAATTATATTTTTGTTGCTTTAGGTGGTGGAGGCTCAACTCCTTTCTGTGATACCATCTTCAATTTTGGAGTAAGTGACCAGCCAATAACATTTACTTTTACCAATGAAGTGGGTTATGTAGGTGGGCATAATGGTTATCAGGATATTAGTAAAGCTGAACGTTTTGTAAATCCTAATGTGACATCTGAATTAAACAGGGCTTTTTTATTTTTCGGAGTAGCAAAAGCGGCAAACAATAATAAAACGATTAAAGTGCGTGTTTGGGATAATACCGGAACTGACGCGCAAGGTAATGCAGGCGCTCCGGGAGCAGTATTGAGAGAGCAAGATGTAATTATTACTTCTATTCCTACCAATGGTGACGCGTTACAAGTAAACTTTAACCCGCCTGTATCCATTACTACTAATTTCTTTATAGGTATCAGCTACACTTACGCAGTTGGCGATACTGTGGCTTTATTGCTCAACGATGTGGGACAAACTGCCGCACCGGGAACCGCATGGGAACAATGGGGGCCAAACCCAACGCCACCTGTATGGTATCCTTTCTTTGTCGCTTATCAAGGCGCATCGCAGTCGTTTTTTATTATGGCAGATATTTGTGCTGCCTGCCCAACAATTACCGCTACCGCAGCTAATGTAACTAATAACACTTCTTGTACTGCCGCTAACGGTTCATTCTCAGTGAATGCATCGGGGGGCAGTACCCCGTATCAGTATAATGTTGGAAGTGGTTTTCAATCAACTAATTCATTCACGGGATTGGCAGCAGGCAGCTATACTGTTACAGTCAGAGATGCCAATAACTGTACTGCAACTGTTTCCGCAACAATTAATAACAGTGCGAATAATCCAACATTAACGGTTGGGACACCAACAGCAAATTCATCTTGTATTACACCTAACGGTGCAGTAACCATTACTCTGGCAGGGGGCACACCTAATTACAGCTATAGTGTTACCGGGCCAAATGGATACAGCCAGGCAGGTGTTTCTCCTATTGCCGCTCCACTACCTTTAACCGGATTGGTGGCAGGTACATACAATGGTACGGTTACTGACGCTAATGGTTGCTCTGCGACTGCTACAGCAGTAATTCCAAACAATGCGCCAACTGTAACTTTAACACAAGGCTCTGTAACACCTAATACCGCTTGTGGTACTCCAAACGGTGCATTTACAGTTAATGTTACCAGCGGAACAGCGCCATATTCTTTCACTGCAAATGGCTTAAACAGCACTATCGGCACATTTAACGGTGTTGCAGGTGCGGTATATGTAGTTAACGTTACTGATGCTAACGGTTGTACAGGTACAATTAATGTTACTGTCCCTGAAAATGCACCTACTGTAACTTTATCGCAAAGTTCTGTAACGCCTAATACTACCTGCGGCACTCCAAACGGAGCGTTCACGGTATCCGCTACCAATGGCGCATCGCCTTATACCTATACCGTAAGTGGCGTTTCAAACAGTACCGGAACATTTACAGGCCTTGCAGGCAATACTTATACTGTGAATGTTGTTGATGCTAATGGTTGCACAGGTACTTTAAACGTTGTTGTTGTAAACAATGCATTAACACTAAATGCGCAAATCACTAATAATTCACCTAACACTTCTTGTGTATCGCCTAACGGTGCCATCACTGTAAGCGCTACTAATGGCGCTGCGCCTTATACTTATAATAATGGTATTGCAACCAACCAATCGGGGCAGTTTGCCAATTTAGCGGCAAGCACTTATGTAGTAACTGTTACTGATGCAAATTCTTGCACAGGAACAGTTTCAGCAACGGTAGTTAACCAAGCCAACCCTCCTGCATTAACGGTTCAAAGCAATACACCAAATACCGCTTGTGTTGCGCCTTATAATGGAAGTTTCAGTATTAATGCTACCGGTGGCAGTGCGCCATATACTTATGCTATTGGCGGTGTAACTAACCAAACAGGCTCGTTCACCGCATTACAAGGCGGCTCATATCCTGTTACAGTAACCGGTGCTAACGGTTGCACGGCAACTATTAACGTAGATGTGTTGAATCAGCCAACTACACTTAATGTTCAGGTGGGTAATAATACAGCGAATACTTCTTGTACCAACGCTAATGGTTCATTTATGGTATCGGCTACAGGTGGTAATGCTCCATACACTTATAATATTGCAGGAGCAACCAATCAAACAGGAACCTTTAACGGTTTATCTGCAAGTACTTACAATATTACTGTTTCTGATGCAGCAGGCTGTAGCGGAACAGCTTCTGTTACTGTTATTAATAATCAGGCAACTATTTCTTTAAATACTTCTTCAACGCTTGCTTCTTCAGGTACATCTCCCGATGGAAGTGCCAGCGTAACTGCAACAGGCGGCACTGCCCCTTATGATTACGAATGGAGCAATGGTGAAGATGATGCGACTATTACCGGTGTGCTTCCCGGTGACTATACCGTTACCGTTACCGATGCCAACAGCTGCTCTGCTACAGCTACTGTAACCGTTCAGTTTACGGTAAGCACTGCTTCTGCAAAAAATGCGCTTCAACTTAGCATTTATCCTAACCCGGCTAAAGAAAACGTGAACGTAACAGTTGAGTTAAATGAAAGCATGAACATTAGCATTGAAGTGTTTAATGTTTTGGGCGAAAAAGTAATTGCCCGCAACTTGGGTAAAACAGCTAAAGCAAACCATGTAATTAATATGAATGGTTTGTCTGAAGGGGTGTATATGATTCGTGTAAACTATGGCGAAAAAACCGCTGTGAGAAGAGTTGTATTAAACAAATAATAAACTAAGAAATACCAAAACGAAAAAGGTGGGTTGAATTTTCAACCCGCC
>CAYSGX010000006.1:10825-22595 GCA_964430605.1 uncultured Chitinophagaceae bacterium | reverse complement strand
ATCTTTACCTATTCCGACTTTGATACAGAGCAGAATAGCAAGGAAGCCATTATCAAAGCCCTGAACCGTTTGGCGACTTCGGGCAAGATTGGGAAACTGTCCAAAGGCAAATTCTACAAACCCGAAACTACGCCTTTTGGTAAGTTACAGCCCAACCAAGCCCAAATAGTGAAAGACCTTTTGGAATCAGACGGTAAAGCAACAGGATATTTGACAGGTTACAGCATTTACAGTCAGTTGGGTTTGACAACACAAATCAGTAACACCATACAAGTGGGTAAAAATGAAGTTCGTCCTACGTTTAAGCGGGAACGATATACTATTTCGTTTATCAAACAGAAAAACACCATTACCAAAGAAAACATTCCGTTGCTTCAACTGTTGGATGCTATTCGTTACATCAAAAAAATTCCCGACACTACTATTGCTTCGGCTTGCAAACGAATTTTAGTTATTGTAAAAGAGTTTTCTGAAAAGGATAAAAGCACTTTGGTAAGATTGGCTATAAAATATCCGCTAGCAACAAGGGCTTTATTAGGTGCATTATTAGAAACGACAGGAAAAACAGAATTGGCAGAACCTTTGCGAAAATCATTAAACCCGATTACGGTTTACAAATTATCAGGCGTAAACAAAGTTTTACCTGTTGCCGAAAAATGGAATATCAAATGAGATTACACGAAAATAAACAGTTATTTAGGCAAGCGATTGAGTTTACCGCACAGGAAAAGAAAATCCTTGCAATCTATGTTGAAAAGGATTATTGGGTAACGTATGCTTTGCATACGATTTTCAAACATAAAATTGGCGAAGAAGCTGTTTTCAAAGGAGGAACGGCATTACTGAAATGTTACAATCTGATACAACGATTTTCAGAAGATATTGACTTGGTTGTTTTGAGGCGTGAAGGGGAAAGCAACAACAAACTGACGACAAAAATCAGACAGATAAGCAGTGTAGTAAGTGGTGTTTTGCCCGAAGTTGAAGTTCCCGAAATAACGCAGAAAATGGGAATGAACCGCAAAACGGCACACACTTACGCAAAGGAATTTACTGATGATTACGGGCAAGTAAGAGATGTGATAGTTGTTGAAGCAACTTGGTTAGGCTATTACGAACCATACACAACAAAATCTGTGAGTTCTTTCATCTACGAAATGATGATGAAAACAGGACAGCAAGCAATGACATCAGCATACGGCTTGCAACCTTTTGAAGTAAAAGCATTAGACCCCAAGCGGACTTTGTGCGAAAAAATAATGAGTTTGGTTAGGTTTTCCTACACCGAAGAACCCTTGAAAGATTTACAGGCTAAAATCCGCCATACTTACGATTTATACAAGTTACTACAAGACAAAGAACTTGAGGACTTTTTCAATACTTCCGCATTTGACGAAATGCTTTTAAAAGTAGCCAACGATGATGTTGCAAGTTTTAAGAACAACAATGACTGGTTAATTTATCATCCGAACGAAGCATTAATATTTCAGGAATTAGAAACAGTTTGGAACGAATTGCAACCCGTTTACAATGGCGATTTCAGAAAATTGGTATTTGCCGACTTTCCAAATGACACAGACGTTTTAGCGACTTTGCAACAAATAAAACAACGACTGACTTCTGTTAAATGGACAATAAAAATTAAGTAAGTCAACGCACATTTCAATTTTTTCGGGTTGTTATTTTAAATCCCACTTTCCGTTTCCATCATTCAGCAATTCATAAACAGCAATCGTTCTGTTTATAAAGTCCAAACTTCTTAATCAATACTTCTTTTCAGGCTGAAAAAATCAACTAACCTCTGCTGACAATCAGCAAATTACAAAGTTTGGACTTCCGCCTGCGGCAACGGTTCTGTTTCGATACCCTTTGTGTTGCCGCTTCGCTCATTTTTGTTGCAGTCAACACTACAATTATGAGCAGATTATTATTTCAGTTACCTACAGCTTTTTCAGAATTAAAAGCGCTTTACAGTTTAAAATTCGGCAGTGATGCGCCCAAGCCTGTAAAAGAATCTTTACATGTGCTGGCAGCCGAAATGGCTGATATGGAATTTTGCTACGCAGCATTAGATAAGGTATCGCGTTCGTTCGCTGTCGTTATAAGGCAGTTGCCGCATGAGTTGCGCAATCCTGTCTGTTTGTTTTATCTCACTTTACGCGGGCTTGATACCATTGAAGATGATATGAACCTGCCCTTGTCGCAAAAAACCGAACTGCTCCGCAATTTTCATATTGAATGCAGTAATGAAAAATTATCGCTGAAAAATATAGGCGATTCAGAGGCATATCGCCATTTGATATTGCACTACTATAAAGTTGCCCGCGCTTTTAATCAGTTAGATGAAAAATATCAGACGGTTATAAAAGACATCTGCAAAAAAATGGGCGAGGGCATGGTGTATTTCGCTGAAAGGAAAGTCTATTCCGAAGCAGATTACAATCTCTACTGTCATTATGTAGCAGGGTTGGTAGGCTACGGTTTGTCGGGGCTTTTTTCTGTTTCAGGATATGAAGATGAACGGCTGCAATACCAATTGCGCCTTTCAAACGAAATGGGACTGATGCTTCAAAAGACCAATATCATACGCGACTATCATGAAGATTTATCGGAAGGAAGAATTTTTCTGCCCGAAGAAATCTGGGGAGAATATGCACCTTCGTTTCACTGGTTTGCCGAAAACCCCACCCATACCAACAGCATTAATTGCTGGATAGCATTAACCAACAATGCGCTGCAACATATTCCTTCCTGCATCAGTTATTTAAAGCTGCTGAAAAACAATCAGGTATTTCGTTTCTGCGCCATTCCGCAGATAATGGCTTTCGCCACATTAGCCGAAGTATATGCCAACCCGAAAGTATTGCGGCAAAATGTAAAAATCAGGAAAGGGTTAGCCGCGAGATATATGGTTGAAACTACTTCTATGCAGCAGGTTATTGATGCTGCGGAAAAAGCGTTAATCCAAATTGAATCGAAAATAAATTCAGCATACAGCAACTGTGCCGAAACGCAAAAAATTATTACTGAAATAAGAGCAGTATTATACAGCCATAACAAGCACCGTTGGGAACTGCCTGAATTAATTGCTGAACCTGAAACCGTATAAGCCATGAATGAAAACAACGCTGTTTCTTTGTGGGAAAAACCACAGGTTTGTATTGCAGGCGCAGGAATTGCGGGCGCGGCATTAGGCGCGTTTCTTGCACGAAACGGACTGCGCGTAACCATTGTTGAAAAAGACTGGAACGAGCAGCATCGTATTGTTGGCGAATTGCTGCAACCGGGAGGCGTAGCACAGTTAGCCGCAATGGGAATGGAACATACGCTGAACGATATTGACGCACAACCGATTTTCGGCTATTCGGTTTTCAGCAACACGCAGCAGGTAAATATTCAATATCCGAAAAATGAAAAAGGCGAACCCGCCACAGGAAGGGGTTTTCACAACGGAAGGTTTTTGCAAAACCTGAGACACGCGCTGATTGCCACGCCTCATGTAGTGTGCGAAAGAGGCGAAGTAACAGGCTTGATTCAGGAAAATAATTTTGTTAAAGGGCTAGTTTACAAAAAAACCGAAAACGCTTCCGCCACTAATATTGAAGCCGATATTACCATTGTTGCCGATGGCATTTTTTCAGCTTTAAGAAACGAAGTAACCGATGCTTCAAAGGAAGTAACTGGCTATTTTATTGGTCTGGTTTTAAAAAACGTTTCGTTGCCATCGCCCAACTACGGTCATGTTTTTACTGGTGGTGCAACACCTGTTTTGGCATATCCCATAAGCCATAATGAAATAAGAATTCTGGCAGATTATGCTGGAACGGAAGCACCAAGAAGAGGCGATGCGCTGAAAAAATATTTACAGGAACTGGTTGGCAGTCAACTGCCCGAAAGCATGTTACCTGCATTTAACGAAGCGTTGGAAGAAGGTAAAATGAAATTTATGCCCAACCATCGCATGTCGGCAAAGCCTAACCGAAAACAAGGCGTTGTTTTATTGGGCGATGCGCTGAACATGAGGCATCCGCTTACAGGCGGTGGCATGACGGTTGCTTTAACCGATGTGCATTTGCTCGGCAAAGAAATTATTGCCGCTTACGAAAAGCATTTCCGCAAAAAAGAAAATTTACAAGCCGCATTACAAAAAGCCGTTGACAATTTCTATACGAAACGTACCGATTTCGATGCAAGCATTAATATACTGGCAAACGCGCTTTATGATGTGTTTAAGCATGATAACCTGAAAGAAGCGTGCGTAAATTATTTACAGCAGGGCGGCAATTATTCCGAAGGTCCTGTTTCGCTGTTGTCGGGAATGAACAGAGATGCCAATGTGCTGATGAGTCATTTTTTTGCAGTAGCATTACATGGTGCGAAAAATACGCTTGCGCCATTTCCTACTCCAAACAATTTAAAAGAAGCATATAAAATAGTGAAAGATGCCGTTGGCATTGTTTCGCCATTAATCAAAGAAGAAAAACCCAACACTTCCATAAGCAATGCTATTTATCTGGCAGAAAAAATTATGATTTAAACACGGCACAAAATATTCCGCATGAAAACCACCGCAACAACGCTTTCTTATACCGAACTGCTGCAACAGTATGAGCAGCATCACCGCAATATCGCTTATAATAATTTTCCCAGCGAATTGTACGATGCCGTAAAGCATATTATGAATATCAAAGGCAAGCGTTTTCGTCCGTTGTTGCTGTTGTTGTGTTGCGATTTGTTTGAAGGAAATATTGAGGAAGCCATGCCCCCTGCTTTGGCTTATGAAATGTTTCACAATTTTACTTTAGTGCATGACGATATTATGGACGAAGCCGCAGTGAGAAGAGGCATTCCGACCGTACACAAAGCATTTGGAACAAGCACGGCTATTCTCGCTGGCGATGTGATGCTGCTTTATGCGTATCGTTTTTTTGAAAAGCTGCCTTGCGAAAAAATGCGCCCTGCGTTGCAGTTGTTTACCAAAACCGCCATTGAAATTCTGGAAGGGCAGCAAACCGATATGAATTTTGAAAAACAATCTCTTGTAACCGAAGCAGAATATTTAAAAATGATAGCGTTGAAAACATCAGTATTGCTGGCTGCTGCCGCTCAGACAGGCGCAATTATCAGCGAAGCAACCGAGACTGACCAAAAAAATATTTATCACTTCGCGCTGCATCTTGGTTTGGCTTTCCAGATTAAAGACGATTATTTAGATGCGTTTGGCGAAGCAGAAAAAACAGGCAAAAAAATTGGTGGCGATATTCTGCAAGACAAAAAAACTTATTTACAGGTAGTAGCAGAGCAATCAGCAAACGATGCTCAAAAAAAGTTGCTTCGGGAAATAAGACTGTTAGAAGGCGAAGAAAAAATTGATGCCACTATAGATTTATTTTCCGCATTAGGTGTAAGAGAAATGGCCGAGATAAAAATGGCTGAATTTTATAACTCGGCATTGCATCATTTGGAGTTTGTAGATGTTGCTATAGAAAAAAAACAGGCGCTGAAAGAGTTTGCGGATATGATTTTTTACAGAAGCCACTAAATAATAAATCTTTACTTTAATAACCTTAATGTAATTTTGCGCTGTAGCAATTTTTTCTTTTTTGGACTTTTATCTTATTTTTTTCGCGCTGCTTTTTTCCGCTTTTTTTTCGGGCATTGAAATCGCCTATTTATCATCAAGCAAATTAAGAATCGAGTTATTAAAAAAACAAGGCTCTTTTTCCGGCAGGCTAATGTCGCGCTTTGTTGATTCGCCCTCCGGGTTTTTAGCCACCATTTTAATAGGCAATAATATCGCACTGATTGTTTTCGGTATTTTAATGTCAGAATTATTAGAGCCTCAGCTTTTGTATTACTTACCCCTGAATTTTCGTTCCGAATTTTATTTGTTGATTTCACAAACCGTTATAACGACTGCCGTGGTATTAATTTCAGGCGAGTTTCTGCCTAAAATTATTTTTAGAGTAAACCCCGATGCGTTGTTCCGGTTTTTTGCGATTCCAATTACCGTATGTTATTATATTTTGTTTCCTGTTGTTATTGTGGTTCAAAAAATTTCAGAGGTAATCCTGAAAAAATTAATGAATGTAGATATGTCTTCCTCTAAGCCTGTTTTCAGCAGAATAGATTTAGAAGACTATGTAGATCAGTTTGTAAAAAACGAACAGAACATAAAAGACGAAAGTATTAATACCGATATTTTTGAAAACGTGCTATATCTGCCCGAAACAAAAGCGCGCGAGTGCATGGTGCCGCGAAACGAAATTATCGCTATAGATATTGATACTACGTTGGCAGAAGTTGAAGCGAAGTTTATAAATACCAAATTGTCGCGCCTTATTGTGTATGACGACTCTATAGATAATATCATTGGCTATGTGCACCATCTTAGCTTATTAAAGCACCCAAAAAATCTGCGAAGCATTTTGTTTCCTGTTGAAGTAATTCCTGAATCAATGCCCGCTAAAGAATTGCTGAATTTATTTACCAAGAAAAATAAAATTATCGCCTGGGTGGTTGATGAGTTTGGCGGCACTTCAGGTATCATAACAATGGAAGATGTGCTTGAAGAAATTTTTGGCGAGATTAACGATGAGCACGATGAAGAAGATCTTACCGAAAAGCAAATTGACGAAAACGATTATGTTTTTGCGGGAAGGCTTGAGGTTGATTATTTAAACGATAAATATTCTTTGGAAATTCCTACCGGGGAATATGAAACCCTTTCGGGCTATATACTTGCTAACTATAAAGATATTCCCGGGCTGAACGAAGAAATTTATATTGACAACTTCAAATTTGAGATTGCCGCGGTGAGCGATATGCGCATTGAAACCGTAAAACTAAAGGTGATAAAAAAATAAAGGGCCAAACAATATTTGTTCAGCCCTTTACACTTTTTTCTTCAATAAGAATTACATCTTTATAAATCTTGCGCTGCCACTTTGTGTTGCGCTTCTCACAAAATAAATACCTTTCTCAAAATTTGTAATATTCACCTGTGCTTTATTGTTGGTTACCATTGTTTCGGCAATAACCTTTCCTGCTAAATCTGTAACAGATAAAACAGTGTTGTTTTCCATTGTTTCCGCTTCTATTGTAATCATATTGGCGGCAGGGTTAGGATATAATTTTACACTATTCTGAAAAGAATTTCTTTCTGCAATTCCCGTAACATTTCTCACCGAAAGTTCAAAAGCATTCTGCAAATTATCACATGCCTGCGTAGCCAAAGCGGGGTTGTTCATCGTCATGGTAACACGGTCTGTTTTCAGGTTAATACCTGTAAAAACATCGGCTACATCTAATACCACATCGGCTTCGTATTTACCGGGATTGCTGTGTGTGCCCACAACGGAAAATGTTTCGTTAACAGTTATGGTACGAACGCTCGAAAGCCCGCCCAAATGAAAAGTCAGCGGCTCGGTTACGCCATGCTGATTATTTGCTGATGTATCTGCCAAGCCGTCTAACTTGAAAAAAATATACCCGCTGTTCCAACTCCAGTGCATGCTTGGGTTTTGTAATGCCAAAGGATGATTGGAAGGATACAAAACAGGGTCGCCATGATTAACCGATGAATCGGCAATGCCCACGTTAAACTTTATGGCTTTATAATCGCCTGCGTCAATGCTTGTTTCCAAAGAAAACGGCTGGTCGGCTTTAACCAACAACACGGTGTCTATACGCTTTTCCGAATCATCGTTTTTTACCAATTTAATATCGGTGATATAATACGCCAGAAATTCCGCTTGAATATCTGTTCCGCCTACATTGTAAGTGGTGTTATACTGAATGTCGTTTCCGTTTATTTTGGTTAAAAAATTCAGGGTTAATTCTGCTCCGTGAGCAAATGCGGCAATGCTTATTGCCGTCATTGATAAAACTGAAAATATTGTTTTCATAGTTGTTGAATTTAAGGTTTTGTTTTTTTATTTCCCGCAGATTGCACTGATTCCGCAGAAAAGATACGTATTAGGCTAAATATGGTTCGACAGGCTCACCATGACATTATCAAGGTTAGTGTCACTCTGAGCTTGTCGAAGAGTATTTATATGAAATATGCGCAGTTTATCATACATCTGTGGGAGATTAAAAAATTAATTATTAATATGCACTAATACCGAATCGCGGTTGAAAATGCCGTCATGGTCTTTTGCTTCCACAATAATGTAATAGTGCTTGTGATGAGAAACATTCGGAAAAAACCACGTATCAATATCTATGCTTTTTTCATGGCTGTGTTCATCTTCAATCACGGTTACAGAATTGTCTTCTTCCTGACGTGCAGAAACAGTATAGGTGTGCAAATTTTCCGAATGGGTAATATTCGCTTTAATGAATATGGTATCGGCATAACCATAGTTAGAATCATGAGCAGGATTAGTAATAGTGATTTGCGGCTTTTCGGCATCATGGCTGTCTTTATCTTTTTTACAACCTGAAACAAACATTAAAGCCAAAATGATTGATGATAAAAAAATGAAGTTTTTCATTGTGTTAAAATTTTAAGGTTCTAAAAAAATAATTGAATTTGTGTGTTCCATCTGGCATGTTGTGCTACAAAGCCATTTCCGTAGTTATTATAAATAGGCTGGCTCCAATTTGCCGAAACGCCCATCTTCCAAAAGAATGCCTGAATGCCCAGGGTTGAATATAAACCTTCGCCTCCGGTTTTTTCTCTCACCCTTTCATGCTTCACATCTTTACCGGCATGCTCAAATAATAAGCCGCCAAAGGGCATCAGCATTATTTTGTGCATGGCGTGCCAGTAATATGTGCGAAGCCCTGTGTTGGTTCTGTTGCCAAAACGATAATCATATTCATGGTTGGTAAGATTAATTCTGTAAGCCGCATCAGCCTGAACGCCCCAGTTGCTGTACCGCAACGTATAAATACCGTTCAGCAGAAAATCTACCGTACCTGTGCCTGTTTGCATATTCGGAATCAATAAACCGTTGGGGCTTACTTTGCCAAACTTACCTGTAGGCATCTTAATGCCTCCGCCCGCCATAACATGATGTTTTACTTTTTTGGCAAGACTGTCGGAAGTATTAAACAGCACCACATTAGCCATTAATATCGCATCGTCAATTCCGTGGTTTTTTTCAAAAATGCTTTCTTCGGTTTTCATATTTACCACATAAGGCAAGAAAGCAAAAAGCTGTACACGGTCTTTAATATTATATCGCGCCCACAACTCTGTAGTATATGATTGTTCTGCTGAATGAGGCTTGGCTTTTGCTTCTTCTGTAGTAGCACTATGCTCATTATAAGCGGTTGAGTAATTGGCCGATGTTCTAACCGCCACAAAACTTTTTTTAATGCCCGGCAAAATACCAATGCCACTGCTTCCCGAAGCACACCCGCACCAGTCGCAGGCGATGGTTTTGCTTGTTGCCGATATTACTATCAGCAACGCTAATAAATATCTCATTTTAATAAATTGAAAAATTACTTTTATGCCTTTGCTTTACAATAAAACAAACGGCTTTTCCTTCGGCAGCGTAAAATATATTTTATGCTGAAAAAAGTTACCCTACCGTTGGCGGGTGAAAAATTGAAGAAGGAAAACTGGAAGATTGGAAAACCGATAAAATCGGAAAAGTAGAAATTGTGATTGGAAAATGTTTTTCTGTTGCCGCCTCAACTGTTGTTGTCCAGAATACTTCAGGAAGATTTTCTACCGAAATCGGCTCGTTTTCTTTTTTTGTTTCTTCAGCAACAAGTTGTTTTTTCAACTGGCACTTACCATTACATTGCATTTGAGGCACTTCTTTGTTTTCGCAAAGCACTTTGGCAATATAGGTTTTGTTGATATGGTAGCTTATAACCATACCAGTTTTGCCCATGCTGCAAAACATAAGAATTATTGCAAGAGATATGACCGATAGTGTTTTCAAAACTTACACAAATATAGCCTTCATCTTTATAAAATGTATTTGGCTTTTATTTTTTATTATTTGGCGGTCAATACTATTTTAAACGGATGCACCACAGCATACATAATTCCTTCCTTCACTGCCGGGTCGTTGTTCATTATTGTTTTTGCCGCATTTTCGTTTTCTGCTGAAAAAATAACCATGCCGAAATTGTCGTCATTATCTATATCATAATCGCTCTTGCCCACCAATTGTGCAATACCTTTTGTCGCTTTTTCTTTTAAATATTCAAAATGGGCCGCTATTATTTGCCTGGTGCTTTCATCCCAATTTTCTGTTTTTCTATATGGCGCATTGAGTTTCAGAATGTATATAAACTGTTGCATAGTAGATTATTTATTGGGACTCCCACCTGCCAAACATTCCGCAAGGCAATACCAAGCCGCTTCTTGTTTCGGGCAACCCTATTTCATCGCAAGTAATTTTTCCTTCAAATTTTTCTGCCAGTGTAATAGATAGAATATTGTTGAGAACGGTTGGCGAAAAACCGGTGGTGTAAGAGTTAATTAAAAAGAACAATGGTTTGGCGCTCAATATTTTCATACAATCTTCTATAAGCGGAAACAAACTGGTTTCAATGTTCCACACTTCGCCATTTGCACCTCTGCCATACGATGGTGGGTCCATAATAATGGCATCATAGGTTTTGCCTCTGCGTTGTTCGCGTTGCACAAACTTCACCACATCATCTACAATAAACCTAACCGGCTTTTCGCCTAAACCGGATAGCTGCAAATTTTCTTTTGCCAATGCAACGATACCTTTTGCCGCATCAACATGGCACACGCTTGCGCCTGCTGCTGCACACGCTACGGTTGCCCCACCTGTGTAAGAAAACAAATTCAGCACATTAATGGGTCGATTGGCCTCTTTTATTTTTTGCATCATCCAATCCCAGTTGGCTGCCTGTTCGGGAAAAATGCCGGTGTGCTTAAATCCCATGGCTTTCACATGAAACTTCAGGCCTTTATAAGTTACAGTCCATCTTTCGGGCAGCTTCTTATAAAACTCCCATTCGCCACCACCTGTTTTGCTGCGATGATAACGGGCATCGGCTTTTTTCCACTGCGCGCCTTCTTCTTTAATGGGCCAAATAATTTGCGGGTCGGGGCGCCTTAAAATAATATTGCCCCATCTTTCTAATTTGTCGCCACCGCCACTGTCAAGCAGTTCATAATCTTTCCATTGATTTGCTAAAACCATACAGCAAAGGTAGTTTTTCTTGTTTTTTTACCTCACCCATTGCCGGCTTGCAGTAAACTTTCACAGGCTTTCCCCGCCCTCTCCACGTGGAGAGGGCAGCCCTGTAAGTGAATATACGACTGCATTTCAAAGGAGTGAGGTTATTTAAAATTGAAAACAAAAAATGTTTTAATGCGGTAGCTAATATGGTACAAACAGTTGTATTTTTAAATCCATAACTCACATTAGATGATACTGAATTCCAAAGGAAGCGAAACGTACTTTCAGTTAATACCGAAGATTCTGAACTTAATTTTTTTGAAACCCTGAGTTGTTTCGGTATAGCTATTCCAACTCGGCAATTTTTTCTAACAGCCAACCTTTGTCGGCTATATTTTTAGTTGCTGAAACTTCTTTTTTCAGCAACCTGATTTTTGGTTTGTCTCTTACATCAACCCTGAAAAGTTTCATGGTGAAACGAATAAAATTCATATAGTTGATTTGGTTTTGTCCGCTGATTAACTTTTTTCTTCTCAATAATATTCTGAAACTTTCTTTCAGCGACATTAACGGCAGATAATCTCCTAATTCAAAATATACTTTCATTAAAGTGGCTTTTGAATCTAACTGATAAAAAATATCGG
>CAYSGX010000006.1:0-10815 GCA_964430605.1 uncultured Chitinophagaceae bacterium | reverse complement strand
CATTTAGCTTCTCCGGCACGTAAGCCCACGGTAACAATATTTTTATAATCAAATTGCGAAAGCGTTTCGTTACTGTCTGTCATCAGGTTGGCTTGCAGCATCTGCTTGTATAAAGCCAGCAATGCTTTTACGTATTCAAGATTACCAAAGTTGATTTTACGAATACAAAAATTTACGGCAAACGCATACATGTTTTGGGCGGTTGTTTTCGGGAAAAGCGCATAATATGTTTTCAATAATTTTTTCAGTGTTTCAAAATGAGTATCATTTTCAAAATCATTTAAAGACAACACAATGCAGTGGTAAATGCTTATTGCCGGAACATGCGCGTAGTTGTTTTTTTCAAGATGCTGCAACACTTCATGCGTCATGTTTACTTCACCTTCAAGCGAAAGAAAATTTTTATAATGCAGAATGGTAGCCAGATAATTCAGCTTGTTAATGAGATAATAAATATCTAAAGCCTCGCTTGTTTGCAGAAGGTTTTTAGCGGTGGTGCGTTGGTTTTGCAATTCAATAAAAGTATGCTCTTCCATTTCAGCCTGAAACAATTGCAGATAATAATCTCCATCTCTGTAAGGCAGTTGTTCCAGTTTTTTCCGGGCAACCTTGGCGGCTTCGGGGTAATGCCTGGTTAGCCGTTTTTCATTCAGCAGTGAAGTAAGGTTTATTTGCTTTCTGCTTTCGCTATGTTTTAGTTGGTCAACTACCATAAACTCTTCCGCTTTTTTAAGCAAATCAGAAAACAGCCTTGCAAATTTTACTGCATGAAACTTTGCATTGCCTTTAAGGTTTTTCCATATCGCTTTTTGGGCAAGCGTGTGTTGTGTTTGTGTTTTAAAATGTGGCAACAACAGGCTGTACAATTGTACAAGCGTATCGTCTTCATTATGATAAGGCGAATGCAGAAATTTATTAAAGCGGTTCAGTTCATATATGCTGAACGTTTGCAGCAGTTGAAAAAGTTTGGTGTCATTCATAAGTCAATAGGTTTCACGCAAAGACGCTAAGGCGCAAAGATTTTTTGCTTCAATCTCATTTTATTTTTTCTTTGCGCCTTAGCGTCTTTGCAAAATTTTTCCGTATAAAATTAATATTTCGTCCTGAAATTTTTCAAGTATTTACAATATCTGTACTGATAACTGAAAACTTATAACTAAAAATTTTCACCGTAACCTGTCAAAATAATGTACTTTTTTATTCATGATATTGTATTCATTTTTGAAGCGTAAAAAAGTATTTAAAGCATAATCGTTAACTTCAAAAACCATTATTATGAAAAGCCTTTCAATAATAACAGCTATACTATTGTTGTTTTTTTCTTTTGAAAAAGCAGCCGCTCAATTAATTGCCAATGCCGGAAACGACACTACCGTTTGTTCGGGTGTTCCGGTAATTCTGGGAGGAAACCCAACCGCATCAGGAGGTACGCCACCGTATAATTATGAATGGAATAATAGTGACGTATCTGAAAACACTTTTATTGCACCAATTACTAACATAACAATGTATGTTACAGTTACTGACGGTTTAGGTGCAACTGCTGTTGATTCTGTTATCATTACAGTAAATCCAAATCCGGTGATTGATTCGATTGCTACTACTGATGTTTCGTGTTATGGAGGCAATAACGGTTCAGCTTGTGCAAATGTATCTGGTGGAACACCGCCTTATAATTATTTGTGGAGTAGTGGCTCTACTGGTCAATGTTGGTATGGCAATGCGCTTAATTATACTTTCTTAATTACTGATGCAAATGGCTGCGCAGTTTCTGATACTGCTACAATAAATGAGCCTGCCCCACTTGTAATTGATTCCATTGTTACTACCGATGTTACTTGCTTTGGTGAGCGGGATGGTTCTGCTTGCGTTTATGCTTCAGGCGGCACACTGCCCTATAGTTACTACTCTTGGTCAAATGGTGCGATTACACAATGTATAAATGATTTGGGAGCGGGCAACTATGGCGTTACGCTTGTTGATGCAAATGGCTGTACTTCCAATCCTTCATATACAACAATAAACGAACCACCCCAACTTCAAATAGATTCTATTGTTACTACTGATGTTACTTGTTTTCTCGGTAGTGATGGAATAATAAATATTATTGTTTCCGGTGGTGCGGGTACATTAGAATATACCATTAATGGTTTTACTTTTCAACAAACCGGCATATTCTCCAATTTACCTGCCGGAACATATTGGGTAGCGGTTCGCGATACAAACAATTGTAATGCTTTCACTCAGGTAACGATTTCTCAACCCTTGCCTGTCAATGTTCAGCTTACATCTGCCACAGGCGGAGTTTATCCTGATACATTATGCGTTGCTGTTTCTAATGGTGTGCCTCCTTATACATACAATTATAGTGGTAATGTAAACCCGTTGCCAAATTCTTGCTTTGAACTTTTATCGGGAACGTTTGAAGTAACTGTAACCGATGCCAACGGCTGCACCACTGTCAATTCAAGTAATTGTGCCGGATTTAAAATTGATTCGCTTTTAACAACCGATGCATTGTGTTACGGCTCTTTGGGTAGTGTGTGTGCTAATATTTCAGGTGGGCAATTACCTTATGTATATTCATGGCAAAACGGAGCCAATACGCAATGCACCGATTTTGAAGCAGGAACTTGGTCAATCATTGTATCTGATGCAAATAATTGTACTGTTCAAGAAAGTTTTACTATTAATGAACCTGCACCTTTAGTGATGGACTCTTTTTATTCTGAAGGAGTGTCATGTTACGGCATGAGTAACGGAGGAATCTGTGTCTTTGTTCAATCTCCCTTATTATGTTATTGGGGCACAGGAGGAATTAGCGGAAATTGCCCGGGTAATCTAGCAGCAGGAACATATTCATTTGTTCTTACTGACTCAATGGGATGTAGCAGTGATAGTATCAGCATTGTGGTTACAGAGCCTGCACCTATTGTGGTAGACTCCATAATTACTACTGATGTTACTTGTAATGGAGCAAATAACGGCTCTGCTTGCATATATGTATCAGGGGGCACTCCCGGTTCGGGATTTTCCCCTGGTTATATGTTCGGGTGGATGACTGGTTATACTGAGCAAGATTATTTTAGTTGTCATCAAAATAATTTGTCTGCTGGCAATTATGGTATTACTATCTCTGATGCCAATGGCTGTATTGCCGTTGAAGCCATAACAATAAATGAACCTGCACCGTTGGTAATTGATAATATTGTTACTACTGATGTTTCGTGTTATGGAGGAAATGATGGTTCTATTTGTGTTTATATATCAGGGGGTTCAATTGCTACATATTTATGGAGTAACGGTATAAGTGGTAGCTCCCCTCCGATGATGGGTGGTTTATGTATAGAGAATCTTGATTCTGGTCCTTATGGTGTTGCCGTAACAGATGTTAATGGTTGCTCTGTTACTTCTAACACAATAACTGTTTCAGACGCTCCGCAAAACGTTCCGTGTGTGTGGCCGGGAGATACAGATAATGACGGCATAGCCGACAATAATGATTTGTTGCCTATCGGCTTGGCTTATGGAAGTGCAGGTATTGCAAGAACCCAACAAGATATTCAATGGTATGCTCACCCTGCTCTGTATTGGGCTGATACGCTTGCTTTAGGAGTTAACTACAGGCATATTGATTGCAACGGTGATGGCATTGTCAACTCGGCAGATACGCTTGCCATTATTCAGAATTTCGGGCTTACCCATTTAAAAAACAACCAAAGCAAGCCGTGGCGCATGAGCGCACCCGCGTTGTATGTAGATTTAATTCCCGACACAGTACTTGCCGGGGAAACATTGGTTGCCAATCTTATTTTAGGCGATATCAATATTCCGGCAGAAGATGTTTACGGCCTGGCGTTTACCATTAATTACGATGCTAATGTGGTAGATTCTGCGCAAACAACGGTAGTATTTGGCAGTTCATGGTTAGGTACTGTAAGCGAAAAAATTTCTATTGCCAAAGACCTTCCGCAAAATGGTGAAATTAAATGCGCTGTAACCCGGATTGATAAAAACACGCGAAGCGGCCTGGGCATTATAGGGCAGGCAAGTTTCATCATTACCACCGATAATATTAATGGCAAAAACGAACTGGCATATCATGGCATGAAAGTATGGATTAGTGATTTAACGGTGATTGATAACATGGGGCAAATACTTGAGGTGAATGAAGGCAGCGACTCTACACAAGTAGCGTTTGAACCGTTATCGGTAAAAGAAAAAGCGCTATCGCTTAACGAGTTGGCCATACAGCCCAACCCTGCACAAAATGAAGTCTTGATTTCAGTAAGCAATAACCTGCTTTCAGGCGCGTTGACATTAATTGATACCGAAGGCAAAGTATTGTTCAGCAAAACCATTACTACCCATGCTAATAAAATACACACCACCGGTTTTGCCAATGGTGTTTATTTTGTAAAAATTATTGACGAAAAAGGGGTGTTGACGAAAAGGCTGGTGATAGTTAAGTAATTAAAATAACACTGTACTTGTTACAGCCCTGTAGTCCCCTCAAGACTACAGGGCTGTATTGTTCATAATGAGGCAAATTAACCACTAACTACCTTCGGCTTATAGCCGACTAAAGAAACTGACAACTTTTTGTGAAACTTTGGGCAGTCTTTGCGGGCCTTTGTGTAATAACTATAAACCTGAGGTCGGGATAGTAAAATTAATTAGTAAAATATTTTTTGAGCCGTTGGTTAAAGCCTAACGGCAAAAAACTATTGCTCCCGATATTCATCCTATCGTGTGGACACAAATACTACATTGTCTAAAAATTTTAACCACAATAGAAACATAGATTTGGTATAATGTACGATTTACTGCTATTGTGTTTTTTGCCTGCAAAACTATGATTGCCTGATGCCTGTTTTAAGTGAAACATAGTCCCGCCAAGCGGGATACAATAGCAGGTTCAGGCCTTAATAATAAAGTCAAAACACTATGAAACAAAGCCCTAACAACTATGTTTCTATTGTGGTTATAATAAAAATGTGTCCACACGATAGGATATTCATCGGGACTTTAACTGACGACATCAATAAAGAGAAGTACTATAACTAACGCTATAAAGATTTCTTATACCGAAACAGCTTAGGTTGTGAGAAAATGAAAGTTTGTTAAACAGGCACAAAAAAGTGGCACAATGCGTTATAACGTTGTAACTTCAACCCTCAAATGTCAAATAGCAGCAATAATTACAGTTTATTACTTCAGAAACTCGATGAGTTTATTCGCAGGTTTTACCTAAACCAGTTACTGCGCGGGCTCATTTATACCGTTGCCACATTAGTTGCTTATTTTTTGATAATAAATGTGTTAGAGTATTTTTTGTTTTTACCGCCTACAGGACGAAAGGTATTGTTCTACAGCTTCATTTTGTTGGGTGCGGGCATCATATACAAGTTGGTATTGCTGCCCTTGTTTCATTACAATCGTTTAGGCAAAATTATTTCTCACGAAAAAGCCGCTGAAATTTTAGGCAAGCATTTTAGTGAAGTATCAGATAAGTTGCTCAATGTTTTACAACTGAAAAAACAAGCCGATAGTACTGCCGATCAAAGTTTGGTGCTGGCAAGTATCAACCAAAAAATTGAAGGATTAAAGCCTGTGCCATTTGCTTCGGCAATAGATTTAAAAGAGAACAGAAAATATTTAAAGTACATGTTGGCGCCTGTTATGGCATTCATTATTGTGCTGTTTGCTTCGCCCAATTTAATTAAAGAAAGCTCTACGCGCTTGCTGTTCAACAATACTGTTTTTGAAAAACCCGCGCCATTTACTTTTTATATTCAGAATAAAAACTTAACCGCCATTCAATTTGAAGATTATGAGTTGGAGTTGAACATTAAAGGCGATGTATTGCCACAAGAAGTGTATATCAATGCTGATGGCTATGCTTATAAAATGACTAAGCAAAGCGCTTCATCTTTCACTTACAAGTTTGCTAATTTGCAGAAAGATGCCAACTTCTTTTTTACGGCAAACAGCTTCAATTCAAAAGGTTTTACGCTGAAGGTAATTGCCAAGCCCATGATTACCAATTTTGAAGTGCAGTTAGATTTTCCTGCTTATACCGGCAGACAGGAAGAAACCCTGAAAAATATTGGCGATTTAACTTTTCCTGCGGGCACTAAAGTAAAATGGTTGTTCAGCACCAAAAATACTTCGGCAATTAGTATAGCTTTTGCCGATTCTACCAACTATGTTTTACCTGCCAAAGGCAGTTTGTTTGAGCTGAACAAAAATTTTTTACAAAGCGCCACTTACAAAATAAAAGTTTCGGGCAGCGACCTGCCCGATGGTGATTCGGTGATGTATGTCATCAATGCCATTCCCGACCAATACCCTGCTATTTATTTGCAAACATTTCACGACAGCGTTACCAATCAATACATTTATTTCTCTGGCGATATTTCCGATGATTATGGCTTGTCGAAATTATTATTGAAGTATAAAATTATCAGGGAAGAAGAAGGCGATAACGGCAACGAGAATTACGCATTCGAAGCAATGCCGTTTAATAAAGGTAGCAGGCAAGCCGCTTTCAGCTACTATTGGAATTTGAAAAAACTGGAATTAAAACCGGGCGAGCAAGTTTTATACTACATGGAAGTGTGGGATAATGATGGCGTGAATGGCAGTAAATCTTCACGCTCGTTAAACATGCAACTGCAACAGCCCACTGTCGAAGAGGCAGATAAGATGGCCGACAAAAGCAACGAAGCAATAAAAGATAAACTTGCCGAAACCATGAAGCAGGCAGGCGACATGAAAAAAGAGCTGCAGGCTATTAAAGACAAAATGATTGAGAAGAAAAACCTGAACTGGGAAGATAAGAAATCTATCGAAAAAGTTTTAGAACAGCAGAAGGCTTTGGAAAATAATTTGCAGGAATTGCAAAAAGAAATGGCCAATAATAAATCTATGCAGAACGAAATGAAAAACCGGTCTGATGAGATTAAGAAAAAGCAAGACCAACTGGAAAAAATGTTTAACGAGCTGATGAGCGATGAAATGAAAAAGCTCTATGAACAGTTGGAAGCCATGTTGGAAGAACTGAATAAAAAAGACGCGCTCGATAAAGTAGAAGATTTAAAACTTTCTGAAGAAGAACTGGAAAAAGAATTAGACAGAATGCTGTCGCTTTTCAAGAGTTTAGAATTTGAGCAAAAAATGAAAGACGCGGTAGATAAACTGCAACAGCTTTCTAAAGAGCAGGAAAAACTAAGCGAAGAAACCAAAAATGCCAAGGCTGAAGACAGCGAAAAATTAGCCGGTAAGCAAGACGATATAAACAAGAAGTTTGATGACCTGAAAAAGGAAATGGAAAAATTAGAAGACCTGGCTAAAGAAGCCAACGAGCCTGCCGATTTTTCTGACAGTGAAAAAAAGAGTGAAGAAATTTCTAAAGAATTGAGCCAGAGCAAGCAAAGCCTTAGCCAAAGTAAAAACAAGAAAGCTTCGGAAAGCCAGAAAAACGCGGCTGATAAAATGAAAGAAATGAGCGACCAGCTTTCGGCAATGATGGATGGTATGGAAATGGAACAAATGGAAGAAGACATGAAAGCCATTCGCCAGTTGCTCGAAAATTTAATTACCCTTTCTTTAGAGCAGGAAGCGTTGATGAAAGAAGTGCAAAAAGTAAATACCAACGACCCTAAATTTTTAGCGCAGATTCAGCAACAAAAAAGAATTAAAGACGATACCAAAATGGTTGAAGACAGCCTGTTTGCATTAAGCAAGCGCGTGTTTGAATTGCAGGCTTTTATCAATAAAGAAGTTCGTGAATTGAATAAAAATATGGGCAAGTCTTTACAAAATTTAGAAGACCGCCAAAAAAATGTTGCCGCCAAAGACCAGCAATACATCATGACCAGCTTCAACAACCTGGCACTAATGCTAAGTGAAGCAATGGAGCAAATGCAACAGCAGATGGCGCAACAAATGCAAGGCGACCAAATGTGCCAAAAAAATAGCGGTAAAAAACCGGGAGGCAAACCAAAGCCCGGGCTAAGCCAGATGCAGCAACAACTCAATGACCAAATGAGTAAGCTACAGCAAGAAATGAAAAGCGGCAAAACTCCCGGCAAAGGTCAAATGAGTAAAGAAATGTCGGAAATGGCACAAAAACAAGCCGCTATAAAAGAAGCCTTAAAGAAAATGATGGAACAAGAAGGGCAGGGGGGCAAAGAAGGACAAAACGGGTTGAATGGTGAATTGCAGAAGCTTATGGAGCAAATGGATAAAACCGAAACCGAAATTGCCAATAAGCGATTAACCGAAGAATTATTGATGCGCCAGCAAGATATTTTTACCAAACTTCTGGAAGCGGAAGAATCTGTTCGCAAGCGCGAGCAAGACAATAAAAGAGAATCAAATACCGGACAAGACATACCAAACAAGTTGCCGCCATCATTAGAAGAATACCTGAAAAAGCGCGAAGCCGAAATTCAGTTGTATAAAACGGTTCCGCCTGCTTTAATGCCATATTATAAACAATTGGTTGAATCTTATTTTAAGAACATTACATTCTGATAATTATTTTTGGTTATTAATTAATATATTAGCCCACTATTTTAACATTATGACAAGCATAGCACAACAATACGAAATCGAAATCGCTTCACTTGCTGAAAATATTATTGAGGTGGAACAATTCGTTGATGGCCTGAAAGACAAGTTGCAAATATCTGACAACCTTTACGGCAATCTCCTGATATCGCTTACTGAAGCAGTAAACAATGCTATTATTCATGGCAATGGCTTAAATGCCGAAAAGAAAGTTAAAGTGCTTTGTAAAAAAGAAAATAACGTTATTTCTTTCATCATTACCGATGAAGGCAACGGCTTTGATTACAATAATCTGCCCGACCCAACCGACCCTAACAATATTGAAAAACTTACCGGCAGAGGCGTATTCTTAATGAAACAACTTTCCGACCAACTAATTTTTTCAAAAGACGGCAGTCAGGTAGAATTGCAGTTTAAGGGTTAAGTTTATTCATCAATCACTTTCTGTTTTATCTATTGCAGCAGGATATTATTCAGTAGGCTTGCTGTTATTATAATTTAGACTTTCTACAAATTGTATTAAAAAGCAACTTTTGTAGCTATGTTGCCGTTCATGTGTATATTTTTGAAAAATAAATTCTGAAAAAATGTTGTCAAAAAAATTAGAAGAACAATTAAACAAGCAAGTGAAAATGGAGGCTAAGGCTTCGTTTCTATATTTATCTATGGCTTCGTGGTGCGAGCAAAAAAGATTGAATGGCGCGGCCAATTTTTATTATGCTCATGCCGAAGAAGAAAGGCAGCACATGCTGAAAATTTTCAAATTCATTAATGAAATGGGCGGCCATGCCATTGCTCCCGAAGTTAAAGAAGTAGATACCGATTTTAAAGACATTAAAAATATTGTTCAACGCTCTTTAGAAAGCGAAGAAGCAGTTACCGCTTCGGTACATAAATTAACCGAGTTAGCGCGCGAAGAAAAAGATTATGGTACTTATAACTTCATGCAGTTTTATGTAGATGAGCAACGCGAAGAAGAGGTATTGTTCAATAATGTTTTAGATAGAATTGAACTAATTGGCTTAGAAGGGCAGGGCTTATATTACATAGATAAAGAATTGGAAGCCATGAACAAAAAAGCGGCTAAAAACAATATTGCAGAGTAACCCTTAACCACCTGCATTTATCTTTTCTCTAAACGATTAGGGCATTTTTATTATTTCAGGATTGAAAACCACAAGTGTTCGAAACATGAAAATTCGAGCCTTTTCTTTGCGGACTTTAGTCCGCTTTTGAAAATAAAAAGTCCTTTTGTCAAAAAAGCAGCGGGTTCTAACTCGTTGCAAAAGAGCAAATTCAAGGTTTCGATTGAAAACTCCAAAAAACAATGGGGAAACTATCAAAAGTGGTATAATTTATAAGCGAAGGGTTAGCTCGGGTATTCGGGAGTTATGGGGCATTATAAAAACATCCTGACAAATTATTAGTCAGTAGATTAGATACAAATATTAAGATAAAATGAAACGACTTTTAAGACATCCGCTTTATGTGTTGATTCTTTCTGGACTTTTAGTTTCAATGATTGCAAAAGCTGATACTTGGGATAATCCAAGAGTTAAGACATATTATTCGGAAAATAAGGAATTTAAATTAATTATAACACCCAGAAAGATTTCCGATAAATATTATCTATGGGATTATTACAAAACAAACACACCTACAGACAAAAAAAATTTACGGAAAAAGGAGAAATTTATGCGGGATATTTCAGAACAAGACACGATTTTAATCCCTTGTACTGCGGAATTATATCAAATTAAAGGGACTGACAGTGTTTTAATATGGAAAAGTAAATTGCTGAATGACTTTTGTCCTGTCCATGCGATAGTAGCAAATGATGGTTCTTCAGTTGCTACTATCGATAATTGGTATTCTATTGGATATGGTGTTAATGTATTTGTAGTTTATAATGAAAAAGGTGAAGCAAAAAGGACTTATAAACTTGAAGAATTTACTCCTTTTCCTCTGAATGATTATTCTATGTCAATCTCATCAATATATTGGAGAAAAGATGTTCGATATACTGACAATGAAAAAATTGAGATTGTTTTTGAAACAAAAGACAATAAAATGACTAAAAGGATTTTCAATTTAAAAAGATTGGAATTTGAATAATAACGCTCCATAACATGTGGTATAGTGCATGAGGGTTTCAGAGGTTTTCGAGCGTTTGTGGCTCGTAAAAAAGGTCGGTGTAAACTGATAGGAAATCGCTTCGAATCCCGCACGACACCATAC
>CAYSGX010000005.1:21432-26804 GCA_964430605.1 uncultured Chitinophagaceae bacterium | reverse complement strand
GATACACGGGGGCATGGGCTATGCAGTAGAAACGGGTATTGAAATGGGCTATCGCGATGCACGTATTACCCGCATATATGAAGGCACCAACGAGATAAACCGGTTGCTTTCTGTAGCTGAACTAACCAGGCGTGCATTAAAAACCAAAGAGGTTGATTTAATAGGTGCAGGTAAAAAACTGCCTGTGCTTTTTGTAAAGCAGTTGCTGCCGTTTAAGAATACTTCGGGTTTTTCGGAAGAAACAAGAATAGTAGAAAACATCAAGGCTGCTTTCTTATTAATATCGGGTGCGGCAGGTAATAAGCTAAGAGAAAAAATGGTAGATGAGCAAGAAATAGTGATGAATCTTGCTGATATTTTAGCCGAAGCATATATAGCCGAATCGTTGCTGCTGCGGGTGCAAAAGCTGAACGGCAAACAAGGTTATGATAAAGAAGCATTAGGTGTTCAGAAAGATTTGTTGCAATTGTTTTTGTATGAATCGCTTGCTAAGGTGCGTAAGGCGGGGCAAGATGCCATAGCGGCTTATGCATCGGGATTCGAGAAAGGCACAATGAATTATTTGCTGAAATTATTGACTCCCGTCTATAACGTAAACTCAAAAGAGCTGAGAAGAAGCATTGCCGCTTATGCCATTAAGAAAAACGGGTATCCTTTTGTGGGGTAGTGTCTCATCCTGAACTGTCGGTTCAACTGCAACAGGATACAATCATGGAGTGAAAAAACCAAACCAGAGAAATTGAACAACCGGGTTTTACGTGTATGTTATACTGAAAGTAGTTAAGATTCCGAAAGAAGCGAAACGTACTTTCAGTTAATACCGAAGATTCTGAACTTAATTTTTTCAGAAACCTGAGTTGTTTCGGTATATCTCACGGGGTTGATTCTGTTTTACCTTACCACATTGAAGTAAGATGAAAATTTTGTCCTCTCTTTGTCCCTTTAAAAAGAAAAAACCGTGTAACCCAAAGTTTACACGGCTTCATATTTATCAGGTGCGGAGAGAGAGGGATTCGAACCCCCGGACCGCTCTCACGGTCAACTGTTTTCAAGACAGCCGCATTCGACCGCTCTGCCATCTCTCCGCTGCGAAAATACAAATACGAAGTGATACTCAAAATTTCTAACGATGTTTTTTTAAATTATTGCCGAATTATTTTTCAGCGCTATGCTTTTTAGCATTCCTGATGCTGATATTCAATTCATAACCAATCAGTAGTGCGAAAGAATTGAGGTAGATAAAAATTTGCAGCGCAATCACCGTTCCCAGCGAACCGTAAATTTCATTAAACCTTCCGAAGTTATTTACAAAAAAAGAAAAGCCAATAGAAATGGCAATGGTTAGAAAAGTTGCTAAGGTTGAGCCCGCAGAGGTGATGCTCCATTTCTGCCTAATTGATGGGCCGAAATAATAGATAGAAGAAATGGCAGAGAAAAATAAAACAATAATTGCCATCCACTTCAGCGTACTAAAAAATACATAGTTAAATCCGTTGAGTATATGAAACTGATCTAAAATAACGGTGAGCAGCATATTTCCCGAAACAATTAATAACAGCGACATCACTAACAATGCAAAAACAATGGCGGTTAACATAAGCGCTAACCCTCTTTGCTGATAGCCTTTTCTTTTTCGGGGTGTTCCCGATGCGCGATCGAAAGTATCCATAACGCCCATCATGGCATTGGTAGAAAGCATTACCGCTGCAAATAACCCAATAGACAGCAAGCCGCCTTTTCTTTTATTCAGAATATCAATAATGGTTTGGTCTAAAAAATTATAAACATCAATAGGCAGAAATTCTACCAACACCATTAATATATGGCTTTTCAGGCCTGTTATAGGCAAGTAAGGTATCAATGTAAAAATGAAAATGATAGAAGGAAACAAGGCTAAAAAAAAGGTGAAAGCCACTGCTTTGGCTTGTATAGTAATGGCTCCTTTCTGAATTTCAAGAATAAAAAAACGTAACACATCGTATATAGGCTCGCCATCAAAGCCGGGCAATGAAGTGGCTTTAGCTCTATCCATCAATTGCTGAACGGCACTGCTGTTTTCTATTTTATCCTGCAGCTTCATTCAAAATAGGGCTTTAATAAGTTTAATAGTTTTCCGGGTGCAGTAGTAATTCTGTTGTGTTGCTTGTTTACAAACATTAATGTTACATATCCCGAATTCAGCAATTTATCGCCATTATATATTTCAGAATAGAAAGTCATTTTGCGGGTGGGCAATTCTTTTACAATGGTTTTCACGGTAAGCACATCATCATATTTTGCAGGCTTCATGTATTTCGAGTGCATTTCTACCACCGGCATAATTACGCCTTCATCTTCCATAGTTTTGTATGAATAACCCAACTGCTTAATAGCCGCTGCCCTGCCCTGCTCATAGTATAGAGCATAATTGCCATAATACACTACACCCATTTGGTCGGTTTCGCCATAACGCACAATTATCTGGGTAGTGGTTTCATACATGCTTCAAAAATAGCTTAAAGAATTAAAGCGGTATCAACAGCCGACTTGTTATCTAACGCGCCACGATATTTCATCGCATTTTGTACATGCTCGGCATGAGTAGTGGCAAAATTGTGAGTACCCGAAAAATCTTCTTTCGCGCAGAAATAATAATAGTTGTGAGAAGAAGGTTTTAAAACACTTTCGATAGAAACAGGCGTGGGCGTGCAAATGGGTCCGGGCGGCAAGCCTTCATACAGGTAAGTATTAAACCTTGATTCAACTGCCAAATGCACAAATTTTATGCGCTTAATTCTGAAATCGTTTAATGCAAAGCGCACGGTTGGGTCGGCTTGCAGTTTCATGCCTTTTTTCAGCCTGTTCAAATATACACCTGCTATTACAGGCTTCTCATTTTTCATATTGGTTTCTTCTTCTACTATAGAAGCCAGCACTATTACCTGCTCGGGTGTAAGCCCCACATTTTCAGCCTTTGCCTTGCGCTCATCGTTCCAGTAGCGTTTGTATTCTTTATTCATTCTTTCAAAAAAATCTTCGGCATTGGTGTTCCAGTAAAACTCATAGGTATTATGCAGAAACACACTCATCACATTATCTACCGTCCAGCCATATTGCGACAAGTAGATAGGATTGTTCAGTATGTTGACTACCGAAACAGAATCAGCTTCCAGTTTTGTTGCAATAAAACCGGCCAACGTTTCTTTAGTTCTGAATTTATTGATGGTAACCATTACAGGCTGTTGCGCCCCTGAGCGCAACAAGGTTACAAACGCCCTGTTGGTGAGGTTAGGCTGAATTAAATATCTGCCCGAGCTCACATGCGCATCATAGTTCATTCGGTCGGCCACCCAAATAAAACTGTTAAGGTTTTTTACCTTTCCGCTTTTGGTTAAAATATCAACTACCTTATCGAAATTGGCATTGGTAGGAATAAATAATTCATAAGGCTTGTTGCCTTCATTAATATTTATGGCAAAAATTTTATTATAAAAATCATAGCCAAACCAACCTGTAGTGGCAAAGGTCAGCACCAAAAGAATAATAATCCATTTTTTTATTTTCACTTAGTCGTTTTTTATTTTTTGCAACAATTGCTTAGCTGCTATATTATCAGGATTAATTTTTAAAATTCTGTTTAACGTTACATTACATTCTTTAGTTTCTTTTAGCTGATAATGCAATATCCCTTTGTTCATCAATGTCTGCTCATAATCGGGATATAGTTTCAAGGTATAGTTCAAAATAGATTTTGCTTTCTCTACATTACCTTCAAGCATATAAATATAACCCAAATTAGCGTTGGCTTCTTTGTGTTTGGGTTGCAGCGCGATAATTTTTTCGTACACCGCTTTTGCTTTTGCAGTGTTCCCTAAATTGAAATAAGTTGCCGCATTTTTATTCAGAAAATCAAGATTATAAGGGCTTGCTGCCACAGCTTTTTCAAACAACGAAAGACTGCTCACAAAATCGCGGTTGTTATAATAAGCCTCCCCTATACGATATAATGTCCAACTGTCTTTAATCGTTTTTTTACTTTGTTTATGCAGATTGATGATAGCATTAAAATCGTGCTGCAAAAAATAATAATGCACTTTAGCCTCAAATGCTTTTTCCTGTTCCGAAACTTGGTTGAGATAATGCAAAACACTGTCTAAATAAACTTTCTTACTGCTGAATTTTTCGTAGAAAGCCAGAAAAGCCTTCGCTTTCAGCAGCGCATTGGGCGTGTCGGTAGTATAACATTTCAGTTCAACAAACTTTTGAATTTTTTCAATTTCATCTAAAGGCAGTTGCCTGCCTGCATCTAAATTATCTTTTCTTATATAATGGTCGTGAACAGATACATGCGGAATATCTATACTACCCGATTTAGGCATGTGGCAACCGCTACAATTATTTCCATTTGCCAATATTTCTTTTTCATCTGCCGAGCATTTTGAATTTTCATTATGACATTGAATGCACTTGCTGTTAAAAGTTGCTGTTGGCGTATTTTTCACGCTCACATGCGGATTATGGCAAGTAATGCAGGTCATTTCAGATTGCTGATAGCATTTGCTCAACCTTAATCTTTCAGCCTGAGAAGCCATTAAAAAATTTTGCTGCTTGCTTTCAAACACAGGCAGAAAAACATGAAATATATCGCCCAAATTCATACCGGGCTTAAACGAAGCAAAAGTTTTATCATCATTCAAAACCGAAACACCCTGCAAATGGCATCGCTGACATAAACTCATCTGCAAATCTTTTGAAAGCCTTTTAGGATTTACGATAGTATAATCGGGTTGTTTTGAAGTATCAATTATATTGCCTGCCAGCTTTTCTTTTACATGCAGTGCACCTGCCCCGTGACAACGCTCGCAATCAATACCATTCGGAACCGTTTGGTAAAGATTTTCAGAGCCTGCAACAAAATCGGGCAGTCCGTTATGGCAGGTCATACATTCATGTGCAATAATTCTTTCAAAACGTGAATTAAAACCTTTTTCAAATCCGGGGGCTAAATCCCATTGCTGTTTCTGTGTATAAAAAGTAATGGGTGCCTGATACACAAAACCGTTAAAATTTACGAGATGCGAATTGGTATGATTGCCCGAACCGATAATATAGCTTACATATTCCGTTCGGCTGTGAACAGTATCTTTTTTATGCAGCCTGAACTCATGAATGAACAATGAGTCGTTGCTGAAATACGGCTTGTAGAAAAAATCATTAACTGTATCATAAACAATGGCATGATGATTAAAAAACGCATCGCTTTTTTGCGGTGTGGCATTACCGAACGACCTGCCCATACCCGTTTGAATATAAGTATCATAAATATCGGCATGGCAGCCTCTACATGTTTGCATACCTGCATACTGAACCGAATCGTGGTGATTTAAATAAAG
>CAYSGX010000005.1:4869-21422 GCA_964430605.1 uncultured Chitinophagaceae bacterium | reverse complement strand
AGTGAAGTAGTATCTGCTTTGACTTCAGGCTTATCAATATTGCAGGTGTAAGAAAATATTGCAACAACAGAGAATAACGTAATAAACCAATAGTAATATTTATGCTGCAACATGATTGTCAAAAATAACGAATCAATCTAAAAACTTCTTTTTCAATTCCGCAGTAGGAATCATGCACTGGTCTTTTTTGCCAAACCAGTTATAACGGTTGCGGGCTATGAAGTCGTAAACAGCATCGCGTATAAATTCGGGAATTACTTTGTAGTAATAAGCCAATTTCCAGATACCCGAAAGATGTCTGGCAATTCGCAAAGCAGCCGATGATTTTATGTATGCTTTTTCATCGGAAATTAAAACAATGGTATAGATTGAAGCAGCATTGATATTATGCTGTTTAAGCAACCGTTGCCCTGTTTCAGATTGCAGCGAAGCAAAACGGAAAATATCTTTCTTATCTCTTTTTATAATAAACTGAACAGCACCATTGCAAAGATTGCAAACGCCATCGAACAAAATAATCTGATGTGTTTCAGACATGATAAATCAATTCAGTTTAATAAAGCGTTGCGGGCGGTAATTCGTTCCCGCATTGTCTTTCAAGTGTAAAATATAAGTTCCTGTTGGTAGTTCGCTTACATTTATCGCTGTATCAAAGCCGGTTATTGTCGCATCATAAACGTTCTTTCCGCTTAAATCGAAAATATGAACTGACCCATTTTTGAAATTGTCATTTTCAATTTTGAACTTCAATACTTCACTTGCCGGATTGGGATACAGCACAAATGCTTCTTGCACATTTTCTTTCACAGAGGTATTAATAAAATCGACTTTCTTACCCAATATCGGACGAATCATTGGCGCAGCTTCCACACTGGAGGTAAACCAAGTGCCATTAGCATAGATATTCATTTTAGTTCTGGCTGAATTATGTACATCTAACCCAATCTGAATATTATCGTTTTCAGCTTGTTGCCAACCGATAAAAAACTTACCGGCTTCTACATAAACAGGCTCATCTAAAACATAAGTAGCAAAGCCATTAATACTATCTACATAAATCGGTTTCAGAAAATCTTTTTGAAATAAAGTGTCTTCTGCTTCAGAAACAAAATCAATATTATCCCACACATACAAACTGAACAAGAAGTTGTCCATGTTCTTATTAATTTGTGTAAAATGAATCTGTACGGCTCTTAAACTATCGCCTTTATTCAGATTAAATTCATAAGCAAATTTCTTCAAGCCCGGGCCTTCCAGTCCATAAGCTTTCTCGGCTGTGCCATCGTCATAAGCCAAATAGTTATAGAACGGTACATATAAATAAGAAGTGTCATTATCTAAAAAGGAAGGAGTTGACTGCACAGCCGTTAGATACTGCTTTACAGTAAGCAACACACTATCGCCTGTGGCATTAAATGGTATAAAGCCCGAAACAGGATAATCTTTCTGAAAATAAGAAAATGGAGGGAATGGGTCAAAAACAAGTGCGAAATTATCTAACTGTGTTCCTGAAAATGATTCTTCCACTTCATAAGTAAATGGCATATTTTGGGGCGTGGTCCAATTATTCCTGTAGTAAATCAAAAAATCGGTTTCGGTTTCATCTAACTGGTTATCTACAAACTGATTCCACGGCATTGAGGTATAGTTTTTCAATATTCGGGAAGGCTTTCCTATTACCGAAATATCTCTCATAAACGTATCGGAAGCAAGCCTGTTAGCATTCAAATAAACATAATCAATATGCCAGTGGTCGTTATTGCCAGAGGTAGCATAGTTTCTGAAACGGAACTGAAAATCATCTACGAAATAAAAAGGGTCGTCTAAACGAAGCATCACCGCCTGAAAAAAAACGCTGTCGGGGCGACTGTTAAAACCGCCTACCGCCCAAACTTCTTTCCAGTTGTCACCCAACGTTTTAAATTCCAGCAACAACGAATCTTCTTCATTAGGCCAGTCGCCCACACCCATTGGCTGGTAAAAAAAACTTAAATAAATAGTTGTATCATTATCAGGATCGAAAACCGATAAATCTATAGGTTGAGAAGTTAAAGTATCGGCAGCTACATAGGCATTAGGAGTAGTAATATCATAAGCCAACCCAAATTGATTTAAACCATCAAAGGTTGCTACTCCATAACTGATAGGATTGGCTTGCAGATTATCATTTATATACACAAAAGAATCTACCCACAAGCTGCCATCGGGATATAAACTTTTATATGCAAAATCATCGAAGAAAGGCAAACTCAACGAGCTTCTCTTTTGAGATGATGCAGGTTGTTTTTTTGCTGAATTGTTTTGATAAATCAATGCTGAATTGTAGTTGACAGGCGAAACAACTTCCTGCCCAACTGCTACCGCAGAAATAAAAAATGCAACAATGCTGAATATGAAATTTCTCATTTAATCTTCTTCGTCTTGTAAGTTTGATTGAAATTTTTCAAGATTATCTTGTAATAAATATTTTAATGAATCGGGGAATTGTGTTGCTAAAAACAAATCTATTGACTCGCCCATATTCAGCATACGCGAACCCACCGGACTAGGAATTTGCCTTACCACCACAGCTTTAGAACTATCGGAAATACTTCCTGAGAATACTACTGCGCCAATATTTAAAGACGATGCGGTTAACACAAATTTTGCTTCATTAAGTGAAAGGTTTAATAGAAACGGCACTTCCACTTGTGTATTGCCCAAGCCATCGCCCAAAACTAAATCTACAATGGTGCCTTTGGCAATTAAATCTCCGGGTTTAATTTCTTTTCCATCTACCAATTGCTTCAGCACTGCATTTTGCGCCATATCGGGAATGTAGGTCAGTTGCCCCACCACCAAGCCATAGCTTTCAATTTCAATCTGCGCCTGTCTCAATGATTTATCGACCAGTTTAGGCATTTTAAACTGAGGCGGATTGAATGCATTTACCGTTAAATAAATCGTTCTGTTTTCTTTCACCTTAGCATTGGGCTTGGGGTTTTGGTCTAATACCGAATTGGGTTTACTGTCTTTTTCATACAAAGAATCAAAAACGGCATATTGCAGATTTTTCGATTTTAGCTGACGCTCCACCTGCTCCATGCTCATGCCTTTCAAATCGGGAACGGTAATGGTTTCGCCATGTTGCGTATAGCTGTCTAACCAATTCATGGTAATGGTTACTGCAATAAAAAACACCACTATCGCTGCCACAATATTGAGCCAGAATATTTTCGATTTTAAAAAATTAAGCAGTTTCAATTTGTTTTCGTTTAAAACCAAACTCTAAAATACTGTCAATAAAATTATAAGGCTTGTAGCCGTTTATTGCCGCCTGATGAAAAATGCAGGTGGCGGGTGTCATGCCGGGCAAAGAGTTTACTTCAATCACAATGGTTTCCACATCTAAATTTTCAGAAACCCTTACAAAAGCATCTATTCTGCAATAGCCCTGCACATTCAAAACTCTTGCCGCTTTTTCCAAATCGGCTTTCACTTTTGCAGCAATAATTTCATATTCCTGAGCGGTTTTGCCAAAGCGGGCGGGCGTAATATTTTGTCCTTCCCCTGCCAGAAATTTTTCTTCCAGCGAAAGCACCTCATCGGCAACCAACGTTTCGCTTGGTTCAAACACTTCGTAAATTATTTCGCTCTGCTCGTTCAGCTTCGTCAACATGCCGCCTGTAATTTCCAAAAAATATTTTGCGCCTTCTTTGCCGATGAAATTTTCAATCAGCACCAACGGCTTTCTTGGAAATTCTTCTTTCGGTTTCAGCTTCAAAACCGATGCGTATTTTTCGGCTAAATCTTCCTCGTTTCTGAAAAGCAAATGAAGAAACGCTGTAAGTTCTTCTTTAGTCTTTATTTTTTTCACTGCCGAACTGCAACCATCGTCAACAGGCTTGGCAATTATTGGTAATTGATATTCTTCAAGTATTTTGTTTACAATGCTTTCAGAATCTTTATCAAAATCTTCTTTGTAATATAATTTCTGGTCGGCAACTTTAAATCCTGCCTGCTTTAAATGCTGTAAAGTATCGTATTTGTTAATCGTAATTTGCGAAGCATCAGTGCCTGAACCGTTGTAAGGCAGCCCCACTTTTTCCAGTTCAACCTGCAATGCGCCATCTTCACCCGGGCGACCATGCAGGGCAATAAACACTCCGTCTGCTATTTCAGCCAAATCGTGATAACTGATTTTTTTCGGCTCAAAAACCACATCGGCAGCAGCATATTTTGCGGTAATATCCTTGCAGTAATTTTTTATTTGCTCAATAATTTCATGCTTTGCAAAATGCTGAATTTTGTCTTTTATATCATCGGCATTGTCTTTCAGCAGAATGTTTACAGGAATTTGGTATAATTCAATATTATCATTGCCGCCTGTAAGAAAAACAGGTATGGGTTCATACTTATCGGAAGATGCTAATTTTTCAAAAATATTTCTGCCGCTTTCCACAGAAATATGACGCTCGGAAGAATAGCCGCCTAGAATCACCGCAATTTTTTTCCGCGAAATATTTTGTGTTCTGAAATCAGTAATGGCTTTATCTAAATCATTCAGCAATGCTTTTGTCTTTGCTGAACGATAAGTATTTTTCAGTCTTTCAACTAAAGAAGTTCTGATGATATAAGTGAGAAACTGCGAGGGGTTCAGCCCTATTTCAGCCGCCTGATGAAAAAAGAAAGAAGAAGGCAACATGCCCGAAGTAGTGTTCGGGTCGTTGAGGTAAATAGTGCCGTCTTCCTGAATAAATCCGTCTATGCGGGCATATACATGAAAGCCGAAAAACCGAAACAACTTTTCGCAATCTTTTCGGATAGCTTCAATTTTATCATTGGCAATGCGGATAGGCGTAACTTTTCTCGAAAGCCCCGCCAGATATTTGGAACGGTAATCAAAAACTTCTTTGCCTTTCACAATTTCGGTGGGCGGCAATGCCACAGGGCTGCCGTCTTCATTGCGAATAACAATACATGAAAATTCCTTGCCTTCAATAAACGATTCTACGATTACTTCCTGCTCGCTGTCAAAGGCTTCCAGATAAATGTTTTCGGCAGAGGATTTGAAATGATTTTCAGCAAAAGCCAGAAAGTTTTCAGGGTGATAAATGATATTGCCGTTTACCAAAGCAGGCAGACCAACATGCTCCCGAATATCGCTCAATTCACGAATCAGCGATACTTTACCTTCATCGTTCAACTTGTTCCATTCCGAAGCGGTAATTTCTTCAATAAAAAATGCTTTGTTGACCGCTTTTCTGAAATCTTCAAAAGTTTTATTGAGCAAAATACTCACCCCGATAGACGAACCCTGATTGGCAGGTCGCACCACTAATTTTTCGCCTGTTGTTTTTACGGCATTTTCAAAATGTAAAGACTGATTTCCTTGCAGCCATTTTTCCCTGCTAATGCTGATGAATTTTGGCGTAGCCCAACCCACAGCCTGCATGGTTTCTTTCTGATAGGCTTTGTTCATGCCTATTGCGGAAGGCAAAATACCCGAACCGCTGTACGGAATTTCCAGCGATTCCAGAATACCCTGAATAACACCGTCTTCGCCATACGCGCCATGCAAACATAAAAAAGCGAAATCTATATAGCGAGGCAGTTCATGCGGTTGAATTCTTTTGCCTACTTTTTCGGCTATTGCATTTATTTCTTCGGAAGTAAGATTCGTAAGGCTTTCAATGTAAATCTGGTAATTATTGGGGCTTTCGGGCAGGTTTGAAACAGGCGGATAAAAATCGCGGATACTGCCTTTGTAAATATACTGCCAGTCTAACAGAATAAAGTTTTTCAGCGAATCAATAAAAACAGGCACAGGCTCAAACAACGACTTATTCAGGTTGTCATAAACCGTTCTTCCGCCTGCAAAAGAAATTTCACGCTCGCGCGATGGTCCGCCAAATAAAATGCCTGCCTTTATCATACTGAAAACAAAGTTATGATTAAGATACGACAGGATATTCAATGCCTGCTGTGGAAATGTAGGGTTGGACACCAAAAAACCATATAAATCCTAATGGCACTTCCCGGTCATAGTAACATCCTGATTCAATTTAGGGCTGATATAAGGAATGTCTAAATTCAAGCCTCGCAAAATCAATAATGCCGCGAAAAATATCATTACGGCAGGCGTTAATTTTCGAAGTATATTTTTAAATGAAAGACTAACCACCGCACCTGCCAGCGAGATGGCAAGCATCACAGGTAATGTGCCTAAACCAAACAATGCCATATAGCCCATTCCTGACAAAGCGCTACCCGTTGCCAAGGCACCGGTAAGTGCAATATATACTACTCCGCAAGGCAGCAGGCCATTTAATATACCCACTAAAAACATTGATGACAATGAAGCGTTGCGTAATATTTTTTGAAACTGCCTTATTAACATACCCTGAAGCTTTCTGAAAACCGGAATCTTTTGAAATAACCTATCGGGGTTATAAGAAAACAAAACCATCAATAAAATGCCTGTGCCCAATGCAATACTCAAGCCCTGCTGCACTCCTGCTAACGATAGCCCCCTGCCAAATAAACCCAGCAAACCGCCTAACAATATGTAAGTGATTACCCTTCCGACATTATATAATACCCTGCCTGAAATATATTGCCATCGCGGCATATTTGCAGTGGGCAGCGACAACGCTATAGGCCCGCACATACCTCCACAATGCAGGCTGCTCATCAAGCCGAATAAAAAAGCGGTATAAAAAAACATCTGTAACGGGTTAATTAATTACGATTACTTCTTCGTTATAATAGGTAATATCGTTTGCCGCCCAATCTATTTTTATGCGCCACAATCCTTTTTGTAAAGCTGCAATATCAATACTTTGTGTATTGCCTGTATCAGTTGCCACATCTATTAAAACATCTTTTTTCGAATCGGTCGGGCGGTACAATAATATCTTTCCGTTGGGTGCATTCAGGTTTTTAGGAAACTGAACATGAATTTGTTTGGCTTCATCATCAATCTGAAAAGTAAGCGGCTCTTTCAGTTTTTGAGTATTGTTAATTTTATCAATCCGGTTTTGGTATTCAATTTCCTGACGATAATAATCAGGGCTTACCAAATCAAAATCTTGTTTAACAGCCATACTTACCAATACCAGCATCATTATTACAAACGAAATGTAAAGTGCCGTTACTCTGTATCCCCAGTTCATGTTTTTAGTTTTATGTTATAAGTTTAAAGTTTTATGAGGTTATTTCATAGGGCCAATGAAGTGTGTTTTCACATCATCTATTTTCCCGTCATTTTGATATACCCCAATGCTTATTTCAGTTTTTCTTTCTCTTAATTCATCCTTAGCAATCTCTATTAAAAGCGCACTATCAAACACTCCCTGTTTTGCAATGGTTCTTTCATTTTTAATCAGTTTCAGTTTACCTTTCGCGTCATCTTCCAGCTTTAGCTCAAAGGTTATTTCATTGTTGGTTTTGTTAGCTAACTGTATGTTGTAGATGTTTACAATATTACCTTCTTGTGTTTCCTGAAACAAAGTGCCCGGAGTTCTCAATATGGTTGTTTCAATGGCTGCCCTGCCCAGTAACGCATAAATCAAAACGGCAAGCAATAATATTAATACTGCTGTGTAGGCTTTTATTTTTGTTGTAAAGGTGAGTTTAGTATTGTTTTCAATATTATTGTAAGAAGCATAGCGAATTAAGCCTCCTGGCTTATTAATCTTATCCATTACTTCATCGCAGGCATCAATACAAGCGGTGCAGTTTACACATTCTAATTGTGTGCCGTTGCGTATATCTATGGCAGTAGGGCACACTTGCACACACAAATTACAATCAATACAATCGCCATGTTTCCTTTGTGCTTCAGGAATATCTTTCTCCAGTTTCCCTCTGGGCTCGCCTCTTATATGGTCGTAGGCAATTACTATAGAATCTTTATCTAACAACACGCCTTGCAATCTTCCATAAGGGCAAATGATCGTGCATACCTGCTCGCGCACTACAGAAAAAACACCATAGAAAGCAAAAGAAAAAAATACCAGCCCGATAAAGCCGATAAGATGTTCAGAAGGAGGTTGAGTTATTATTTCAAACCACTGCTCACGTCCTATCAAATATGCCATAAATGTGTTGGCTATAAGAAAGGCTATTCCGAAGAAAATTACCTGCTTACCGGTTTTCTTAATTATTTTTTCTTTGTTCCACGGCTGCTTATCGAGTTTGCGTTGTTGTGTAGCATCGCCTTCTATCCAATATTCTATTCTTCTGAAAACCATTTCCATAAAAATAGTTTGCGGGCACACATAACCGCAAAATAACCTTCCATACACTACTGTAAAAAGAATGATAAAAACAATAAAAGCAATCATTGCCAATACAAACAAATGGAAATCTTGTGGCAGAAACGGAATGCCGAGTATCACAAACTTCCGCTCAAAAACATTAAGCAGCATAATGGGGTTGCCGTTGATATGTACAAACGGTGCAGAAAACAAAAATGCCAGCAAACCATAACTCAACCATTTTCTGAAATTGTAGTATCGTCCGCTAGGCTTTTTAGGATAAACCCATAATCTTTTCCCTTGCTTATCTACTGTAGATATACTGTCTCTGAATGTGTCGGGATTGTGGGGTTCCATCTTGTTGTTTTTTCGTTCTCACTGCCTCATCCCCGTCCCCTCTCCCACGGGAGAGGGGTGCGCATTGATTGAAGTTTACAACATACCTTCAATGGGGTGAGGCTTTCGATAATATCTATTCACGCATCGTTACTTCTTCGGGTTCAGCTTCGGCATTTTCATTTGCTTCGGTTTCTTCAACATATTCTGTGCCTTGCGGTTCTTTTGCATTTGGCGGGTTGGTGCCTTCCAGTGTAAGAATATAACTCGATACTTGTTGCATCTCGCTTGGCTTCAGTTGTGCTTGCCACGGAATCATACCCTTTTCAATAACGCCATACTTTATTACTTTGAAAATATTTTTGATACCTCCGCCATGTATCCAGTAATTATCGGTAAGGTTAGGCCCTACCCCGCCTTCGCCACCCGCACCATGGCAAGCCACACAGTTTACGGTATAGATTTGTTTTCCTTTAGCCAAATCCGCATCAGACATTAATGCTGTAACAGTAGATTCATTTACTTTATCGGCTGATTTCTTTAAATATTCTTCACGCTGAATTTCTGCAATTTCCATTTCGGCATTGTATTCATCTATCTGCAATGCGCCATCGCCCGATATGTGGTAATAGAACAAATATGCTATTGACCATGCAATGGTAGCATAAAACATTGCCAGCCACCAGGGGGGCATTCTGTTATCTAATTCGCGTATGCCATCATAGCTATGCCCTAAATCTATTTCCCCTTCTCTTTCAACAGGCACTGCCTGTGTAAGCGATTTACCCAACTCTTCAGTCCACGATGGAGCTTCTGTTTCATTTTCTTTAATAATGCCTTTATCTATAAGCATCTGGCGATAGGTGCCGCTTACGGTATTAATGAGCATATAACTCATAAAAAGTACCAACAATAGTACAAATATGAGTATGAGTATGATGGTATAAAATACCAATGTGCTTTCATTATTTTGTACAAATGATGGTTGTGGTGCAGTTGCTTGCGCGAATAATGCAGGTGCTGAAAACAGACTGAATATAATAGTCGGAAGGAACTTCAATCTTTTCATGGTTTTAGATTTTCAGTTGATGGGTTAGCGTTATTATTACTGTCGTTATTTAAAGGCAGGTTTTCAATTATTTTAATTGTTTTTTTATCGTAAGTAATTACCCAAAGTATGATGAGGCAAAACACGGCAAAGAACAATATGAAAGAAAACACAGGATAAATGCTGATATTTTCTATAGCGCGCAATACTTCTTTTTGCATGGCTTTATTGATTTTGGGTTAATGGTTGTGATTCGCCTTTTATATCAATACCTAATCTTTGTAAATAAGCAATTAAGGCAATGATTTCCCTGTCGGCCAAAATATCGACTTTGTTTTTCTGCAAGCCTTCTGTTATCGCGTTAGCTTGCTTTTCCAAATCATCGTTAGCCACATCGGCATAGCCTTCTTCATAAGGCACTCCTAAAGTTTGCATGCCTCTTATTTTTGCCGCGGTGGTGCGTTTTTCTATTTTGTTTTCAAACAACCAGGGGTAGGCAGGCATAATAGAACCCGGAGACATACTTTGCGGATCGAGCATGTGATAGAAATGCCAACTGTCAGGATACCTTCCGCCTTCACGATGTAAATCGGGGCCACTGCGTTTTGAACCCCACTGAAACGGATAGTCATAAACAAATTCACCTGCTTTGCTGTACTCGCCATATCTTTCTGTTTCATCGCGGAAAGGGCGAATCATTTGCGAGTGGCAAGTATAACAGCCTTCTCTTATATAAATATCTCTTCCGTGTAATTCAAGAGGCGTGTATGGTTTTACCGAAGCAATGGTTGGAATATTTGATTTTACCATGAAGGTTGGAATCATTTCTACCAAACCGCCAATTAATATTACAACGGTTGCCCAAAACAACATTTGTAAAGGCCTTCTCTCAATCCAGCTATGCCAATGCCTGTTGTTATGTTCTTTTTCTTCTTTAGGCAATGCAGGCGCTTCAGCGGCTTCTTCAGCCTGAAAGCTGCCTTGCGATGCTGTTTTAACAAGATTATATACCATTACGATAACTCCCGCCAAATAAAGCGCCCCGCCAATGGCACGCATTTTATACATAGGCAGAATTTGTGTTACAGTTTCCAAGAAGTTAGGATATTTCAAGAAACCTTCAGGCGTAAAATCTTTCCACATTAAACTTTGCGCGAAGCCTGCCCAATACAAAGGCACTGCGTAAAATACTATTCCAAGTGTACCAATCCAGAAATGAATATTGGCCAGTCTTTTCGAGAAAATATTAGTCTTCCACATTTTTGGTACCAGCCAATATAACATTCCGAAGGTGAAGAAACCATTCCAGCCTAAAGCGCCTACGTGAACGTGCGCCACTGTCCAGTCGGTATAATGCGAAATAGCATTTACACTTTTAATGGAAAGCATAGGTCCTTCAAAGGTTGCCATACCATAGGCAGTTAAAGCAACAACTAAAAATTTCAGTTCAGGTTCGTTGCGCACTTTATCCCACGCGCCTCTCAATGTCAATAAGCCATTCAGCATACCACCCCATGAAGGAGCTAATAACATTATAGAAAATACAGTGCCTAATGATTGTGCCCAATCGGGTAAAGCGGTATATAATAAATGATGAGGCCCTGCCCAGATGTATAAGAATATTAATGCCCAAAAATGCACTATAGATAAGCGGTAAGAATATACGGGGCGATTAGCAATTTTCGGAACGAAATAATACATTAAACCCAAGTAAGGAGTAGTTAAGAAAAACGCTACCGCATTATGCCCATACCACCATTGCACCAAGGCATCTTGTACACCGGCAAATACTGAATAGCTTTTCCAAAAGCCTACAGGAATAGCCAATGAGTTTACTACATGCAAAACTGTAATGGTACACCAGGTAGCGATAAAAAACCAAACAGCTACATATAAGTGGCGTTCTCTTCTTTTCAGAATAGTGCCAAACATGTTGATACCGAATATTATCCAGACTACCGCTATAGCAATATCTATAGGCCATTCTAATTCAGCATATTCTTTACCACTGGTAAAACCTAAAGGCAACGTAATGGCAGCGGCAACAATAATTAATTGCCAGCCCCAAAAGTGTGCCCAGCTAAGCGCATCGCTAAACATGCGGGCTTTCATTAATCGTTGCAGCGAATAATAAACGCCCATAAAAATACCGTTGCCTACAAAAGCAAAAATTACCGCATTGGTGTGCAGCGGGCGTATTCTTCCGAAAGTTAGAAAAGAGGTTTCAAAATTGAAGAACGGGGCAAACATTTGAATGGCGGCAAGCAGGCCTACAGTCATACCTACCACACCAAAAATCACTGTAGCAATGGCAAATGCCTTTACTATTTTGTTGTCGTAGTGAAATTTTTCAATTTGGTTCATGAATTTATTTTTTAGTTTTAGCAGAAGGGGGTTCGTTATCAAACAGCATTCTTACAGAAGGGGTATAATCATCGTCCATTTGCCCGCTTTTTACTGCCCATATAAATGCAGCCAAAAAACCTACGGCTACAATAAGGCTTATAAGAATGAGAATGAATAACGCGCTCATAGTTACTGTGTGAAACGGGTTAAAAGAAAGATGCGGACACCGTGTTGCAACATATTCTTATTTCACACAACAAAAATATTTCAGGCTACATGACGTAAGTATGACATTCGTTAAGCAACAGGGTGATTAATATCACCATCAGCAAACTTCATATTGGCGAAACACATTCACGGAATAATTAACCCTTACCTTTGCAGTATGATTAAAGCACCAAGATTTGCCACAGGCAATAACTCCTTTCAGGCCGAACTAAAAAAAAGAGTTGACGAATATTTTAAAGACAAAGGCATAAAATCTACCGGAAACTATAAGCTGTATTTAAAATCGGCAATTTTATCGCTAACATTTATCGCTATTTATGGCGCACTGGTATTTGCCGATGTTAATGTGTGGGTGGCGATAGCGCTGGCAATTTTATTAGGAATGAATGTAGCAGCCATTGGCTTTAATGTAATGCACGATGGCGCGCATGGCAGCTATTCTAAATCAAGTATTATAAATGAAATGGCGGCTTCGAGCCTCGACTTTCTGGGTGGCAGTTCATTTATGTGGAAGGTGAAGCACAATTTAATTCATCACACCTACACCAATGTAGATGGCTTTGACGATGATATTGATATTAAGCCGTGGATGCGCATGACTTTAGATCAGAAGAAATACTTCTTTCATCGCTTTCAGCATATTTATTTTATTCTGCTATACTCGTTTTTGTATTTGCTGTGGGTGGGCTTTATGGATTTTCAGAAGTATTTTTCGCGCAAGGTAGGCAATAATACTATTCGCAATATCGGCTGGAAAGACCAGTTGACTTTTTGGGGCAGCAAAATTTCATTCCTATTGTTTTTTGTAGTAATACCCATTTACATGAAAGGTATTATTCCTTACCTGACAGGCTTTATGATTTTTTCGGCAAGCACGGGTATTGTTATTAGTATGGTGTTTCAATTGGCGCATACGGTAGATGATGTAGCATTTCCCAAACCCGATACCGCTACTAACAAACTGGAAGATGAGTGGGCCGTACACCAATTAAAAACTACTGCCAACTTTGCTACTAAAAACCCTGTTATTACTTGGTTTGCCGGTGGATTAAATTTCCAAATAGAACATCACTTATTCCCGAAGATAAGCCATGTACACTACCCCGCTTTAAGTAAAATCGTGAAGCAAACCAGTGCCGATTTCGGTTTAAAATATCAGGAATTTCCAAAAATGCGCCACGCTGTTGTTTCGCATATTATGTATTTGCGCAGAATGGGCATGGCTTCGTAGCATAAAGAGTTATCAGTTTGCTATCAAGTATTATTACTTGTAAAGGCACCCTTTTCTATTTCAGGGTCATTTTTACTTCACAGATGCTTTCCGGGGCTTCATGGGGTCTCAACTACCTTTCGCAAGGCCTTTACCAAGTGGAAAAAATCCTGTAAAACCATAAAACACTGGTGTTAAGCTGTTTTTTTCATGCTGATACTTCGTTCCTCAGCATAAACTTCGGAAGCAGCTCTGAATCAAAAATTTCCTTACTTCATGCGAAATGGTAGCTTAAACCAAGAGATTCCTCCCTCCTGTCGGAATGACAACGAACATTTTCCGAAGAAATCTCAAAAGAAGCAGCTAAAAGCACTTTGAAATAAAAAATCCCGCCCTGTTGCCAGAGCGGGATTCTATGTTAAAGCATATTACTACTAAAACTATTCTTTAATGAAGCTTCTTGTAACATTAACTTCATTACCAATCAACATTTGAATTACATATTGACCGGTGCTTAAATTCGCAACATCAACATTTACAGCATTTCTGCCGGCATTTTGCAGGCCTTCAGCACCCGATAATACAACCTGCCCCATAGTATTGTAAACATTATAATTAACCTCTTGAGCAGACTCTAAAGTATATTCAACATTAAACTTATTGCTGGTTGGGTTTGGATACATAATCATTTGATTTACCACTTTCTCTTCAACCGATGTGAAAACCAATAAATCGAAACATAAGTTACCTACACCTACAACAGGGTTGCCGTTTAAGCTGGCAGCACAAAGTTGTAATGAAGGGCCGTTATTATTCGCAGAAGGATTAACATAACCGGTTACAAATAAAGTAAATGCTAAACCATTAGCTTGCGGATTCAAACCTAAAGGTAATGGAGTGCTTCTGTAAGTAGTAGCGCCAACACCTGTGGTAGCAACTTCGGCAGTGTATAAAGAAGCAACATAAGGAGCTTCAGCATAGCCGGCAAATTCACCAAAAGAAATGTTAGTTCCTAATGAAGCAGCAGCAGCAACAGGAGCAACAATTGAAGCGTTTACAGCAGAAGCATCAGGTGAACCATGGAATACAGTAGTACCTAAAAAGCCTGACTGAGGGCCGCCATTAGAAAATCTTCTTCCGGCACCGGCATACAAATCTAAATCAGCTAAAGCGCCACCGGCTACTATAACAACCTCACTACCATTAGTTAAAGGAAAAGTTTTTACAAGCAATTCATTATTTACGTCTTTGTCATAAACCAATATATCAGCATCAGCATCAGTTTTCCAATCTACCTCAAAGTAAGGTGAAGCAGCTTGATAAGGTAACGCATTGGGAGCAGCAGTAGCAAAAAATCTTGAGTCAGGTACTGCATTAGGCGTAGCGCCAGTAAAACCCAAAATATCAGTATCTACAAATATTTGTACTGAATCGGCATCAGGACTGGCATGGATTACTTGCACTAAAGCTGAATTCAATAATGGAAAATTTACTACTGTAGCTTTTCCCGCAGGCAATTGCCCGCTAACATCTATTGGCAATGCACCCAAAACAGCAAATGCATAAGTACCGGTAGCACCTAAGACACCTGAAGCAAATGCCAGCGCTGAAGTCCCGCCAGGTAAGCCACCTGCTGTTGTTATATTAACATCAAATGAAGCTAATCTTCCAACACCTGATGTATCAGCAACTCTTAAATCATACGCATCTGTTGGAATAGTAAATACAGAAGTATTTACAGTGAATGGAGCAGTATTGTTAAATAGTGTTTGGTTTGTAGCAATGCTTGATCTTACTTGCACATCTACGCCCGGAACACCATGAGCTCCATGATGAAAAGCAACATTAATTTGACCCTGTGTACCAGAAGCCAATGGGAAGCCACCAAGTAATAATATGTTACCGTTATTGAAAATCATGTAGTAATTGGTACCATCTACTAAATTAAAAGTTGTAGCTAAATTACCAACAGGCAAGGTATCGCCAATGCCTGTACTGTTAGCAGGAGCAAAACACAGCCTTAAATTATTGCTATGTTCAACATCTCTGAATGTAGAGGCTGTTCTGAAATTAAAGTCATCAATAAATGTAACATTAGTACCCGATATCACATACAAGTCAAATGACGCTAACGGAGCAATTGTGTCATTATGAATGAACTGCACCTTGGCAGCTCCATAAGAACTGAAGATTGTGGCTACTACTAATAGTAGCGAATAAGTAAGTTTTTTCATTGTAGTTGGATTTTGGTTAAAAATTTAATTGTCCAAATTTATAAAAAATAAATAGAGAAATAGGGATTTTATAGAATAAAACAACTTAACAGCATTTTTTAACAATTGTTTGACAATTTTAAATAAGCCTTCTTAAAATGGCAATCCCGCCACGGGGGCGGGACTGACGCACTAAAACTAAAAACTCAACCAAACAAAACCTGTTGATGCATAGATAACATTGTGAAATAAAAAAAGTTTAGTTAAGCTGAAAAATATTTGAAAAACATTGATAATCAACTTCTTTTCAAGAAAAATTCCGGCAATAATTTATAGATAAAACCAATTATTGCCCATCGCCTGGTAATGTAAGCAATATCTTTTCGGGCTATTATGGCATCATAAATTTGTTGAGCAGCCTTTTGGGCAGTAGCCACCCAAAACATACCTTTATTTTTCTCGGTCATTGGCGTTAAAACAAAGCCCGGACGAATATCTGTAACCGCAATATTCAGTTTCTTCCTGAAAAACCTGATGCGCAAGCCTTCCATATAACTTGAAATAAAAGCTTTGCTGGCACTGTAAACGGTGGCTACATGAGAACCTCTTATTGAAGCAATAGAAGAAATGCCAACAATATGCCCCCTGCCCTGCTGTGTAAAATATTCAGTCGCGAAATTACCCAACGCTACAAAACCCGCAACATTTACCTGAATGGTATCTATTTCCTGTTCGGGTGTAGGGTGAGACCAGCCAATACCTGCATTTAACACAATTATGTCCATACCGCCCATTTCAGCAATTAATAATTGTAGTTGTTGCCTGGCTTCATCAAACTTCGCCACATCCATTTTCTTTACAAAAGATTTATTCGGAAGCACTTTCTGTAATTCTAACAATTGCTCTTCTCTTCTGGCATTACTGCCAGAAGA